>NZ_JAWLFS010000001.1:0-45322 GCF_041685465.1 Rhodosalinus sp.
CCGAACGACGACCGCCGCGTCCGGAGGGGCGCGCCCGAACGATGACCGCCGCGTCCGGGGGACGCGGCGGTGCGAAGAGGGACCGGAGGGACCGATGCGCGCGGGGCTCAGGCGACCTCGTGGGCGAGGGCGCACTGCTTCCAGAGCACGGTGAGCGCGTTGATCAGATGGTCGATGTCCGCGTCCGTGTGCCAGGGCGAGGGCGTGAAGCGCAGCCGCTCGGTGCCCTTGGGCACCGTGGGGTAGTTGATCGGCTGCACGTAGATCCCGTAGTCGCGCATCAGGATGTCGGCGAGCATCCGGCATTTCACCGGGTCCTTGATCATCACCGGGATGATGTGGCTCGGGTTCGGCAGGTGCGGGATGCCCGCCCGGTCGAGCCCGGCACGCAGCCGCGCCACGTTGCGCCGCTGCGCCTGCCGCTCGGCGTCGGACTCCTTGAGATAGGCGATCGAGGCCTGCGCCGCCGCGGCCACCGCCGGGGGCAGCGCGGTGGTGAAGATGAACCCGCTGGCGAAGCTCCGCACGAAGTCGCAGAGCGCCGCGGAGCCCGTGATGTAGCCGCCCACGACACCATAGGCCTTGCCGAGCGTGCCTTCGATCAGCGTGATGCGGTCGGCCAGCCCGTCGCGTTCCGAGACGCCGCCGCCGCGGGGCCCGTAGAGGCCCACGGCGTGCACCTCGTCGAGGTAGGTCATCGCGCCGTGCTTCTCGGCGACCTCGACGATCTCCTCCATCGGGCAGATGTCGCCGTCCATCGAGTAGACGGATTCGAAGGCGACGATCTTCGGCGCGTTGGCCGGCAGCGCGGAGAGCTTGGCGTCGAGGTCCTCGGGGTCGTTGTGTTTCCAGATGACCTTTTTCGCGCGGGAGTGGCGGATGCCCTCGATCATGCTGGCGTGGTTGAGCTCGTCCGAGAGGATCACCGCGTCGGGCAGGCGGCTGCCGAGCGTGGACAGCGCCGCCCAGTTCGAGACGTAGCCCGAGGTGAAGAGGAGCGCCGCCTCCTTGCCGTGCAGGTCGGCGAGCTCGTGCTCCAGCGCGACGTGGTGCGCGTTGGTGCCCGAGATGTTGCGCGTGCCGCCGGCGCCGGCGCCGCAGCTCTCGATCACCTCTTTCATCCGCTCGGTGACGACCGGGTGCTGGCCCATGCCGAGGTAGTCGTTCGAGCACCAGACCGTGACCTCGGCCGGTGCGTCGTCGTCGTGGTTGCGCGCGCGGGGGAATCTCCCGCACTGCCGCTCCAGATTGGCGAAGCGGCGATAGTTGCCCTCTTCCTTCAGGGCGTCGAGCTGGGTCTCGAACAGCGCTTCAAAGTCCATGAGCGTCCTCCGGTCCGTAAGTCGTTGTCTTGGGCGCACGGCGACGCTCGGGGAGCATCCAGCGCCAGAGTTTCGCGTCCTGCCACGGGATCACCATGAGCCAGTGCTCCAGCAGGGCGAGGGCGGTCAGCGCGGCCAGCAGGGCGAAGCCCACGGTGGCCGCGGTCGTGTCGGCCGCGATCAGACGCTCCACCCAGCATGCGGTGGCGGCGGTCAGAAGCGAGACCGAGAGCGGGAAGAGCCGGTTGATCCGCCCGGTGCGGAAATGGCTCGGCAGATGCGCGAGCGCGTCGGGGATGAACTCCAGGTTGATCTTGGGCACCCCGTAAAAGAGGTTCAGCTTGGCCGAGATGCGCGCGGCGAAGAGCACCCCGAAGGTCCAGAGTCCGAAGAGGTTCTCCGCGCCCCAGCCGATCAGCGCCATGGCGATCAGCAGCCCGACGAGCAGCATCTCGTGATAGGCGATGGTCCCCCAGGCGCGCAGGAAGCGTTCCCCTTCGCCCACGCTTGCCGGGCAGGGCCGGGCCGCCGGCCCGGTGATCTGCCCGGTCAGGAAGGCGAGCTCGACCCAGCCCCAGATCGCCAGCGCCGAGAGGAAGGCGCCGTAGACCGCCGCCGGGCCGCTGCCGCCGAGGGTCGCGTGATAGCCGAAAAGCCCCGCCGCCAGAAGCGGCAGGGTCCAGAGCGTGGCCGCGGTGTTCGCCCGCGGCCCCCGCCGGTCCGCGAAGCGCACGAGGGCGAGGATCGCCCCGGTGGAGAACCACCAGGCAAAGAGCGCGACGAGCGCTGCGATCCAGCCCGAGGCGAACATCAGTAGACGGGCTCCAGACGGGGGCTCTCGGGCACCTGATGCGTCTTCGCCGGGATCGTGTAGAGCGCCGCGAAGGTCATCGCGGCGCGGGCGCTGTTCGTCCACTGCTTGAGCTTGCCGCCGACGCCGCCCTGCTTCTTGCCCTCTGCGATCGCCACGTTGGCCTTGTGCAGCCGCTCGAGGTTGCGCTGCCAGCGCGGGTTCTCGATGTCGAGCGTGATCGGGAAGATCTGCTCCGACAGCGCGCTCGTCTTGGTGAAGACCTCATGCGCGTACCAGTCCGGGTCCACGCCGATCGCGGCGTGGAACGCCGGACGCTGGTGGTCGCGGACGTACATCGTCGCGAAGACGGCCGTCAGGAAGAACTTGATCCAGAGGACATTGACGCCGCGCGTCAGCTTCGGATCGGTCTTCATCAGCAGCGCGAAGGCCTCGCCGTGACGGAACTCGTCGCCGCACCACTCCTCGAACCACTTGAAGATCGGATGAAACCGCTTCTCGGGGTGCTTCTCGAAGTGGCGGAAGATCGTGATGTAGCGGGCGTAGCCGATCTTCTCGCTGAGGTAGGTGGCGTAGTAGATGAACTTCGGCCGGAAGAAGGTGTACTTCTTCTTCTGCGTCAGGAACCCGAGGTTCACCGCGACGCCCGCCTCGCGCAGCGCGTCGTTGATGAAGCCGGCGTGCCGCGCCTCGTCCCGCGCCATGAGCTGGAAGAGCTGCGTGATGTCCTCGTTGTGGCCGCGCCGCTTCATCTCCTTGTAGAGGACGCAGCCCGAGAACTCCGCGGTGCAGGAGCTGATGAGGAAGTCGATGAACTCCTTCTTCAGCTTGGGATCCATGTTGTCCCAGTCGACGTGATCCCAGGTCTCGTCCTTCTTGAAGTGGCCCTTGTTCGGGTCCGCCTCCATCTCGTCGATCAGCGCGTCCCAGTCCTCGCGGACGGGCGTGACGTCGATCGCGTCGAGCTCGTCGAAGTCGGTCGTGTAGAAGCGCGGGGTCAGCAGCGTGTTCTGCATCGCCGTGTCGGTGGCCGACTTGCTGTCGAACTTTGCCTGCTCCTCCTGGATCGCGATGCCTTCCTCGGCGGTCGTCGCGTCGGCGGAGTGCTTGGGCATCGGGTGTGTGGGCGCGTTCATAGGTCCACCTCCTCGGAGAACGAGAATTCGCAGAGCTCCATCACCTCGACGTCGCCTGTCAGGCGCGTCCAGAACCGTTCGAGGCCGGAGGCGCGCACGATGATCGCGTCGCGGTCCTCGGTCACGACCTCGCCGAAGGCGGCCATGATCTCGGGGCCCTTCACCTTCACCTCGTCGCCGGGGTGGACGACCGCCCCGTTGTTGAAGCGCACATGCGCGTGCAGGCTTTCGAACCTGTGGCTCACCTCCACGGTGCAGGGCGCGTGTTCGATTTCTCGCGTCAGAAGTCCCATGTCTCGGTTCCCTTTCGTCACTCGCGCAGAAGCTTGGCGAAGGCTTCCGCGTTGTCCCGACCGAACCCCATCAGGTCTGCTCCCCACCCGGTGGAGGGATCGTGGACGGAAAAGCGCCCGTTCTCGTGGCGCCGCAGTTCGACGGGGCCGTCGAGGGCCACGCCGTGCTTGGTGCGCTCTCGGTCGAGCACACGGTACACGCCGGACACGAAGCCGCCTTCTTCGGGCGACAGGTCGGCGATGAGCGTCCCGTCCTCCGCCCGCACGCTGGCGGCGCCGGACATGTCGCCGTCGAGGTAGAGCAGGCGCGTATGCGTGATCGCGCTCTCCGGCGGGGTCGAGGTGACGGGACGGTCCGTCCAGACCGCGATCGAGACGATCACGAGGACGGTCATGACGAGCCCGAACATCGCGCGCACGAGCACGGTGGGAACGATCCTGTGTTCCGGCGTGTAGGTGCGCGGCGGGCGGGCGGTGTGCGACATCTTCAGGCTCCTCCCTCGGATTACAATTTCACTCGGCGGCCACCGGGGCAACCGGCGCGTCGGCACGGGCCACCTGCGGCTCGGCCACGCGGGTCTCGGCGGCCTCGGCCAGCAGGCCCGCGACGCGCTCGGCGTCCGGGATGCAGCGCAGCGCCGGTTCCGGGTGCCTCAGGTGCCACGGCCGGACATGCGGCCAGAGCACGAGGTAGCTGAAGCGGGTTTCGCCCATGAGCTCCAGCGCGATGGTGCCGGTGCCGCGGCGGCGCAGGTCAAGATTGGCGTTCGCGATCTGCGTGTAGGGCAGGTTGAGCGTCACGGTGAGCGCCGCGCCGACACGCATGGCGACGCGGCGATTGGTGATCGTGTAGACCGTCGCCCGCGCCTGCACCCACGCGACGAGGGCGAGCAGGGCGCAGACGATCAGCCCCATGACGATGAAGGGCGTCGAGATCGCCACCGCCTGCGTGACGGGCATCAGGCCGATGGCGGCGACCAGACGCCATGCCGCGAGCAGGACGAAATAGCCCATCACCCACTTCAGGTTCATCGACTCGAAGGCGAGTGCCCAGGCGTCGGGGCGGCCCTGCCAGAGGATGCGCTCGCCCTCCGGCGGCGTCTCGGGCAGGCCCTTCACGGGTTCGAATGCGAAATCGTCGTGCGACATGGCGTCGGGTCCTTTCCGGTCAGAGTTGCGGCTCGAGCCGCTCCTCGTCGGCGTAGATCACGCCGCCGGCGTAGTAGGCGGCGATCTTGTCCTCCTCGAGCAGGGTCACCTGCCGCGGCGAGGCGTGGCTCGGCACGTTGGCGAAGTGCTTGGCGTAGATCGTGCGGATCTTGACGTGGTCGCGCTTGATCACGGCGAGCGTCATCGGCACCAGCCGCTTGCCCTGGCCCCACTCGGGGTCGAGCTGATACTCGAGGAAGCGCACGAGCTGCTCGGGTTCGTCGATCCACATGTCGGTGACCGTTCCGACCACCACCTTGTCGCCCGACATCACCGGCAGCCCCCGCGGATCGCGGCCCGCCGCGACGTGGAAGTTCTCGGTGGCCGCCATCGGCACGATCTTCGGGTGGCCGTGGCCGTCGAGCTCCGGCACGTCGCGCCGCTGCACCCAGGCCGCGGGGCCGATGCCGTCGACGAGCGGATCGCCGGTCGGCACGAAGGGATAGCCGCGGATCGGCTGCGTCTGCTCCATCGCGAGGTCCTCGCGCTCCTGAACCTGCTGGGAGGGATAGGAGACCTCGCCGCGCCCGTGCGCCAGCTTGAAGGTCTTGTCCTCCGGCAGCGGGAAGACGCTCGGCGTCGGCGCCGCATTGCCCTGCTCGTCCTCGAGCGGGTAGCCCTCGCGCATGTTCTCGCGCTGAAGGTAGACGATGAGCCCGAAGAAGAAGAGGTAGAAGAGCCAGAGCGACAGGCTCGCCAGGTCGAACTCTCCGAAGAATGTCTCAGTCATGGTGCTTTCCTTTCGAGAGGCATGCAGCGGTCATGTCGGCATCTCCGCGAGACCGAAGCGGCGCTGCTCCGGTTCGGACCGCGCGGGGCCGGCGTGTTTCACGAGCGGGCCGATCGCCACGAGCGTGACGAAGAGAAGCCCGATCTCGAGGTGGTAGACGAAGGAGTATCCGGTCGCCGGGTCGTTCAGCGCCTCGCCCAGCCGCCCCGAGAGCGCGGCGTGGTTGACGAGATCGCGCAGCCCGCCGCCGAGCGCGATGGAGAGGCCCGCCGCCGTCGCCTGCGCCGCGCCCCAGGCGCCGAGCGCGAGGCCGCGGCCCGCCGCGCCCTCGGCCGGCATGGTCATCGCCGCCGTCAGGGTGGCCACAGCGAACATGCCGCCCCCGAAGCCGATGAGCGCCGCGCCGGCGAAGAAGATCGCGCCCGACTCCATCGGCGCGGCGAAGATCACCGTCGAGAAGGCGGCGACCCCGATCAGCACGCCCATGGCGGCCATGCGGTAGGCGTTCGAACCCCGCGCCAGCATCCGGGCGGCGAGCGCGAAGGACAGGAGCGCGCCGCCTGCCCAGATCGCCGTCAGCAGCGTCGTGGCCGAGACCGAAAGGCCGAGGATCTCGCCGCCGTAGGGTTCCAGCAGCACGTCCTGCATGTTGAAGGCCATGGTCCCCAGGAAGACCACCGCGAGCAGCCGCCCCGCCGTGCCCCCGGCGGCCAGGTCGGCCCAGGCGTCGCGGAAACGCGGGCGCGGCGCCTCGCGCTCCTCGCGGGTCATCGGGCTGACCTTTTCCTGCTTCCAGAGCGCCACGAGGTTCAGCAGGATGCCGGCCAGCGCCACGCCCTGCACCACGCGCACCAGCGTGAAGGGCGCGAAATCCCGCAGAAGCCAGCCGACCACGATGGCCGAACCGCCCATGCCGATCAGGTACATGACGTAAAGCAGCGCCACGACGCGTGGCCGCGTCTCCTCGGTCGCGCGGTCCGCCGCGAGCGCAAGGCCCGCGGTCTGCGTCATGTGCATGCCGAGCCCTGCCATCAGGAAGGACACCGCCGCCAGCACCTCGCCGGCCCAGGCCGGGCCGACGGTCTGCTGCCCGCCGAGCACGAGGATGGCGAAGGGCATCACCGCGAGCCCGCCCATCTGCCAGAGCGAGCCGAACCAGAGGTAGGGCACCCGCTTCCAGCCGAGCGCGCTCCTGTGGGTGTCCGAGCGGAAGCCCAGCAGGGCGCGGAAGGGCGCGATCAGCACCGGCAGCGCGATCATGCTGGCCACGACCAGCGCGGGCACCGAAAGCTCCACGATCATCACGCGGTTCAGCGTGCCCAGCAGCATGACCATCGCCATGCCGACCGAGACCTGGAACAGCGAGAGCCGCAGAAGCTGGCTCAGCGGCAGGCCCTCGCTCGCCGCGTCCGCGAAGGGCAGGATCTGCGTGGTGAACCGCGCGAGGGGACGGAGGCGCCAGAGACTCATCGCGACACCTCCAGCGCCTGGGAAATGTAGAAGCCCCGCGCGACGCGCTCGAGCACGCGGAGCCGCGCAGGCGTGGCCGCCTCGCGCAGCGCCCGGGCGAGGCGCTCGGGCGCATGCGGCACCATGGTGGGCGAGCGGTCGGAGCGCGGGAAGAGCTTGCCCGCCTGCCACATCGCCATCAGGAGCGGCGTGCGCGGCGCGACCGTGAAGACGACCCGCCCCTCGGTGCGCCGCGCCAGCACGTCGAGCGCGCGCGCGAGATCCGGCAGGCGGTAGTAGATCAGGCTGTCCATCGCCACGACGTGGTCGAAACGCCCGTGGGCGGGATCGAGCATGTCGCCGGCGGCGAAGGTCACCCGCCCCCGGCAGCCCTCCGGCAGCCGCGCCTCGGCGATCTTCACGAGCGACGGCGAGATGTCCACCGCCACCACCTCCGCGCCGCGCAGGGCGAGCTCGGCCGTCATCGGCCCCGCCCCGCAGCCCGCGTCGAGCACCCGCACGCCCCGCAGATCCTCGCCCAGCCGGCCGAGGATCTGCATGCGCATCGTCTCGCGCCCCTGGCGCACCGTCTCGCGGATCTTCGAGACGGGCGCGTCCGAGGTCAGCCGCTCCCAGGTGCGGGTCGCGGTCTTGTCGAAATAGGTCTCGACGCGGGACAGGGTGCTCTCGTAGCTCATCAGTCGAAGCCCAGCAGCTCGAAGATGTCGCGATCCTCCATCGGCTCGGGCGCAAGGCCCTCGGTGCCGTTCCAGAGCGTCTCGGCAAGGCGCACGTATTCCTTGCGCGCCATGACGATGTCCTCCTCGTCGGGCATCTCGAAGAGCGTCTTCTTCTTGAGCCGCGAGCGCCGGATCGCGTCGAAGTCGGGCATGTGCGCCAGCCGCTGGAAGCCCACTTCCGCGCAGTAGCGGTCCACCTCGTTCGTGTCCCTGGAGCGGTTGGCCACGCAGCCCGCAAGGCGGACCTTGTAGTTGTTGGCCTTCGCCCGCACCGCGGCGATGATCCGGTTCATCGCGTAGATCGAGTCGAAGTCGTTCGCGGTCACGATCATCGCCCGGTCCGCGTGCTGGAGCGGCGCGGCGAAACCGCCGCAGACCACGTCGCCGAGCACGTCGAAGATCACCACGTCGGTGTCTTCCAGCATGTGGTGCTGCTTCAGGAGCTTCACCGTCTGCCCCACGACGTAGCCCCCGCAGCCCGTTCCCGCGGGCGGCCCGCCGGCCTCCACGCATTGCACGCCGTTGAAGCCCTCGGTCATGAAGTCCTCGGGGCGCAGCTCCTCGGCGTGGAAGTCGACCTCCTTGAGGATGTCGATCACCGTGGGCTGCAGGTGGCCGGTCAGCGTGAAGGTCGAATCGTGCTTCGGGTCGCAGCCGATCTGCAGCACCCGCTTGCCGAGGCTCGCGAAGGCCACCGACAGGTTCGACGAGGTCGTCGATTTCCCGATGCCCCCCTTGCCGTAGACCGAAAAGACCTTCGCGCCCTCGATCTTCATCGACGGGTCCTGATGCACCTGGAGCGAGCCCTCGCCGTCCTCGCCCTTCCCGATCTGCGGCGGCGCGCCGAGGCCGCGTTTCTTCAGGCCCTCCTGTTCGCGGGCATTGGCCCTCGCGGCCGGCGGCAGCTTGCTGTCGAGCGGACTCATGGGTGTCTCCCTTTCACGTCTGCGGCGGCGCGTTCCCGTCCCGCGCCGCTCGGGTCCTTCTTCTTGGTCGAAATATCCCGGGGGGAGTCGGCGGAGCCGACGGGGGGCAGCGCCCCCCGGGCCACGGTTCCGTATGCCCCCGCCCCGGTCATTCCGCCGCGATCCCTTCCATCCGGTCCTCGAGCGCGTCGGCCGCGTCCTGCAGCGCCGCGAGCGTCGCCGCGTCGGGCTGCCAGTAGGCGCGGTCCGAGGCTTCCAGAAGGCGGTTCGCCATCCGGCTCGAGGCCTGCGGGTTGAGCTCCGCGAGACGCGCGCGCATCTCGTCGTCGAGCACGAAGGTCTCCGAGATCCGCTGGTAGACCCAGGGCTCCACCGCCCCGGTCGTCGCCGACCAGCCGAGCGTGTTGGTCACCTGCGCCTCGATCTGGCGCACGCCTTCCGAGCCGTGGGTCAGAAGTGCCTCGTAGAACTTCGGGTTGAGCGAGCGCGACCGCGTCTCGAGCGAGACCTGCTCGGCCAGCGTGCGCACCTTGCCGGTGCCGCGGGTCGTGTCGGAGATGTAGACCTTGGCTTCCTGCCCGCCACGCGCGCGCTTCACCGCGCGCGAGATGCCGCCCAGCGTGTCGAAGTAGTGATCCACCGTGGTCACGCCCAGCTCGACCGACTCGAGGTTCTGGTAGGCGAGTTCCACGTCGCCGAGCGCCGTGCCCAGAAGCTCGGGCTGCGCCGCCGCCTTGCCGTCGCGGCCGTAGGCGAAGCTCTTGCGCGTCTGGTAGGCGTCGGCCAGCTCGTCCTCGTCGCCGAAGGCAGAGCTGTCCACGAGTTGGTTCACGTTCGAGCCGTAGGCGCCCTCGGCGTTGGAGAAGACGCGCAGGGCGGCGGTTTCCAGGTCGCAGCCGATCTTCTCGGCGTAGGCGAGCGCATGGGCGCGGACGTAGTTCTGATCGACCGGCTCGTCGGCGGTCGCCGCCTTCCACGCGGCTTCCGCCAGCATCCGCGTCTGCAGCGGCAGCAGGTCGCGGAAGATGCCCGAGAGCGTCATGATCACGTCGATGCGCGGGCGCCCCAGCTCCTCCAGCGGGATCAGGTCGGCGCCGGCGAGGCGGCCGAAGCTGTCGAAGCGCGGCACGGTGCCCATGAGCGCCATCGCCTGCGCGATCGGCCCGCCGTCGGACTTGATGTTGTCCGACCCCCAGAGCACCATCGCCACGCTCTTCGGGATCTCCGCATGGGTGGCGAGCAGGACCTCGGCCTGCTTCGCCCCCTCGCGGCAGGCGAACTCCGTGGGCATCCGGAAGGGATCGAAGGCATGGATGTTGCGCCCCGTGGGCAGCACATCCGTCGAGCGGATGAGATCGCCGCCCGGCACCGGCGCGGTATAGCGCGCATCGAGCGCCTTCAGGAGCGCCGGGATCTCGTGGTCCTGCGACAGGAGTTCGGCGACCCGCGCCTTCGTCTCGTCGTCGGCGCCCTCGATCAGGCCGAGGTAATCGGTCACCTGCGCCTCGGTCATCGGCCGGCCGAGCACATGGAGCCCCTCGGGGATCAGCGCGTCCTCGGTCTCGAGGAGCTTCAGCCACAGCGCCTCTGGCGGCGTGCCGCCCATGTCCACCGCCTCCGCCTGCTCGGCGATCAGCGCCTCGAGCTCGGCGCGCGCCGGGTCGCTCTCGGCCATCCCGCGCCAGCGCGTGAGCGAGTCCTTGAGCTCCGAAAGTCCCTTGTAGAGCCCCGAGGCGGCGAGCGGCGGCGTCAGATGGGTGATCGTCACCGCGCCCGAGCGCCGCTTGGCGAGGCTCGCCTCGCTGGGGTTGTTCGAGGCGTAGAGATAGATGTTCGGCATCTCGCCGATCAGCCGGTCGGGCCAGTCCATCGCGCCCATGCCGGCCTGCTTGCCCGGCATGAACTCCAGCGCGCCGTGCATCCCGAAGTGCAGGATCGCGTCGGCGCCGTAGGTGTTGCGCAGCCAGAGGTAGAAGGTGACGAAGGCATGCGTCGGCGCGAAGCCCTTCTCGAACAGAAGGCGCATCGGATCGCCCTCGTAGCCGAAGGCCGGCTGGATCCCGACGAAGACCTTGCCGAACTGCGCGCCCAGCACGAAGACGCCGCGCCCGTCGGACTGCACCTTGCCCGGCGCGGGACCCCAGACCGCCTCGATCGCCTTCAGCGGCGGGGTATTCTTCACGATCTCGTCGGCGCTGACGTGCGCGGCGACATTCGCCTCCTGCCCGTACTGCGCCGCGTTGCCCTCCAGCACCGCGGCGCGGAGGCTCTCCACGCTCTCCGGCGGCTCGAGGTCGTAGCCCGCCTCGGCCATGCGGTGCAGCGTGTTGTAGAGGCTTTCCCAGACGCCGAGATAGGCCGCCGTGCCCACCGCCCCCGCGTTCGGCGGGAAGCCGAAGAGCACCACGCCGACCTTCTTCTCGGCGTTCTCCTTGCGGCGCAGACGGATCTGGCGCTCCACCCGCTCGGCGAGGCTGTCGATCCGCTCGTGGCAGGGCGCCATGTCGCGGCTCTCCTGCTCGACCTGGCAGGCGTAGCGGCAGCCCTTGCAGGGCTCCGTGCCGTGACGCCCGGCGAAGACGCAGGGGTTCGTCGCGCCGTCGAGCTCCGGCAGCGCGATCAGCATCGTGGTCTCGATCGGCCCGAGGCCCTGGCTCGACTCCGCCCATTGCGCGAGCGTCTGGAACTCCAGCGGATGCGCGGCGAGATAGGGCACGTCCAGCCCCTCGAGCACCTCGACCGCCGCCTCGCTGTCGTTGTAGGCCGGCCCGCCCACGAGGCTGAATCCGGTGAGCGACAGGAGCGCGTCGATCTTCGTCCCCGCCTCGTCGCGGAAGAAGCGCGCGATCGCCGGCCGCCCGTCGAGCCCGCCGGCGAAGGCCGGCAGCACGCGCAGGCCCTTGGCCTCCAGCCCGCGGATCACCGCGTCGTAATGCGCCGTGTCGCCCGACAGGACGTAGCTCCGCATCATCAGCAGGCCGACCGTGCCGTTGGGCGCCTCCGGCGCGGGCAGCGCGGCCGGATCCTCGGTGATCCGTTCGGCCAGGTCCGGGTGGTAGAGGCCGACCTCCGGGTATTCCACCGGCGCCGGCGCCTCGCCGCCGCGCCAGGCCTCGTGGCGGCAGTAGCGCGACATCAGGAAGCGCAGCAGCGACTCGATGTTGTCGTCCGACCCGCCCAGCCAGTACTGCATCACCAGGAACCAGGCGCGCAGGTCCTGCGCCTTGCCGGGGACGAAGCGCAGGATCTTCGGCAGGCGGCGGAGCATCTTCATCTTGCTCTCGCCCGAATCGCCCGAAGGCTTCGAGGAGCCGCGCAGCTTCTTGATCAGCTTGCGCATCCCCGAATCGGGCGCCGACATGTCGAGCGTGCCCATCTTCGTCAGCCGCACGATCTGCGCGTCCGCGATCACGCCGGCCATCGCGTCGCAGCGCTCCCGCGCGGCCTCGAGATGCGGCAGGATCGGCTTCACGTGCTCCTCGAGGAAGAGCAGGTTGGCGATCACGATGTCGGCGCTCTCCACCGCCTCGACGGCCCGCTCGAAGGCGCCCGGCGTCTCGCCCCATTCCGCGGCCGCGTGCAGCGAGACGTCGAGCCCCGGAAACTCCGGCGAGAGCCGCTCGGCCACCCGGCGGCAGGCGCTCGCCGCATGGGCGTCGAGCGTGATGATCGTCACGCGGTAGCCGGGCCGCTGCCCTGTCAGGCCGGTTTCATCGCGCATAATGGGCCTTCGCTTCGTAGAGGGTGTCCACGTCGATCTCGGCGACCCCGCGCTCGCGCGCGAAGGCCTCGGTGTTCCGCTTCGCCTTGCCGCGCACGAAGAAGGGGATCTTCTTCAGCTCCTTCTCCGCCGCCGGCCGCCAGACGATCTCGATCCCGCCGACACCTGCCGGTCCTTCTTCTTGGGTCGAAATATCCCGGGGGGAGTCCGGCGCAGCCGGACGGGGGGCAGCGCCCCCCTCCTCGGCGGGCTCGGCCGGGCGCTGCGCCGGGGAATGGGCGGCGTGGTGCGACGGTCCGGCGTCGTCGTTGAACTCGAAGTCCTCGCGGAACATGTGCAGCAGGTGCTCCTCGAGCCCCATGACGAGCGGGTGCACCCATGTGTCGAAGATCACGTTCGCGCCCTCGAAGCCCATCTGCGGCGCGTAGCGCGCGGGAAAGTCCTGCACGTGCACCGGGGCGGAGATCACGGCGCAGGGGATGCCGAGGCGCTTGCCGATGTGGCGCTCCATCTGCGTGCCGAGGATCATCTCGGGCGCGGCGGCCTCGATGGCGGCCTCGACCTCGAGGTAGTCGTCGGTGATCGTGGCCTCGACGCCGTAGTCCTTGGCCACGCGGCGGATGTTGCGCGCCTGCTCGCGGTTGTAGCAGCCGAGGCCGACCACCTCGAAGCCCATCTCGTCCTGCGCGATGCGCGCGGCGGCCGCGACATGGGTGCCGTCGCCGAAGAGGAAGACGCGCTTGCCGGTCAGATAGGTCGAATCGACGCTCGCCGAATACCACGGCAGGCGCAGGCGGCTCTCGTCGGTCTGCACGGGCAGGCCGGTGATATCGCTCACTTCCTTGAGGAAATCGCGCGTCGCGCCGACGCCGATCGGCACCGTCTTGGTGAAGGGAAGGCCAAGCTCCCGCTCCATCCAGCGCGCCGCGTTCTCGGCGGTCTCGGGGTACATCAGCACGTTGAAATGCGCCGCGCCGAGGCGTGTCAGGTCCTCGGGCGTCGCGCCCATGGGCGCGACGACGTTCACGCCGATTCCCATTTCTTCAAGGTGGCGGGCGACCTCGGTGATGTCGTCGCGGTGGCGGAAGCCGAGCGCGGTGGGCCCGATCAGGTTGGCGGTGATCGCTTCCGTCTTCTCCACCGGACCGGCGAGCGCCTTCACCAGCTGGAAGAAGGTCTCGTCGCAGCCGAAGTTCTCCTTGCGCTGGTAGGAGGGCAGCTCCAGCGGCACCACCGGGATCGGCATGCCCATCGTCTCGGCCATGCCGCCGGGGTCGTCCTGGATGAGCTCCGCGGTGCAGGAGGCGCCGACGATCATCGCCTGCGGCTGGAAGCGCGCGTAGGCGTCCTCGCAGGCGGTCTTGAAGAGATCGGCGGTGTCGCTGCCCAGGTCCCGCGCCTGGAAGGTGGTGTAGGTCACCGGCGGGCGGTGGTCGCGCCGCTCGATCATGGTGAAGAGCAGGTCGGCGTAGGTGTCGCCCTGCGGCGCGTGGAGCACGTAGTGCAGGTCGGTCATCCCCGTTGCGACGCGCATCGCGCCGACGTGGGGCGGGCCTTCGTAGGTCCAGACGGAGAGCTTCATTCCGCGGCCTCCAGCTTGAGGAGGTCATGCCGGCGGAGCGGCCGCGAGAAGAGCCCCGCGAGGTCGCCGGCCTGTTCGTAGAAATGGACGGGCGTGAAGACGAGCTCGATCGCCCACTTGGTGGTCAGCCCCTCGGCCTCCAGCGGGTTGGCGAGGCCGAGGCCGCAGACGGTGAGATCGGGCTGCGCGGCGCGGCAGCGGTCGAGCTGCAGGTCCACGTCCTGCCCTTCCGAGATCACGGGCCCCTCGGCGAGCAGGTCGAGATCCGGCGCGACCACCTGCTTGTTGATGTAGGGGGCGCCGACCTCGACGGCCTCCATGCCGCACTCGCGGGTCAGGAACCGCGCCAGCGGCACCTCGAGCTGGCTGTCGGGGAAGAAGAAGAGCGAGCGGCCGTTGAGCGTTTCCGCCGCCTTCGCGACGGCCTTGCGGGCGCGGGCGCGGGGGGCGGCGGTGACCTCTTCGAAGCGCTCCTCGGAGACGCCGAACTCGGTGGCCACGGCGCGGAGCCAGGCGGTCGTGCCCTCCTCGCCGAAGGGGAAGGGCGCGGGCAGGTGGCGCGCGCCGCGGCGCTCCAGCGCCGAGAGCGTCTCGCCGAGGAAGGGCTGCGTCAGCGCGACGACGGTGTTCGGGCCGACGCCCACCTGATCGCTCGCCCGCGCGGCGGGCAGCACGGTCACCGGGCCGACGCCGAGCTTTTCCAGCAGGTCGAGCGCCTGGTCCTCCACCACGTCCGGCAGGGCGCCGACGAGCATGAGTTGCCGGCGGTCGGTCTCGGGCAGGACGGGCACCATGGAGGCGAGGCAGGCGTCCTCGCCCTCGGTGAAGGTCGTCTCGATGCCGGAGCCGGAGTAGTTCAGCACCCGCACGCGTGGCGCGTGGCGCTGGGTGAGTCGCTCGGCGGCGCGCGAGAGATCGAGCTTGATGACCTCCGAGGGGCAGGAGCCCACGAGGAACAGCTGCCGGATGTCGGGGCGCCGGTCGAGCAGGCGTTCGACCTCGCGCTCGAGTTCCTCCTGCGCGTCGGCGAGCCCGGCAAGGTCGCCCTCCTCGAGAATCGCGGTGCCGAAGCGCGGTTCGGCGAAGATCATCACCCCGGCGGCCGACTGCAGCAGGTGCGCGCAGGTGCGCGAGCCCACCACGAGGAAGAAGGCGTCCTGCATCTTGCGGTGGAGCCAGATGATTCCCGTCAGCCCGCAGAACACCTCGCGCTGGCCCCGCTCCTTGAGGACGGGCGCGTTGCGGCAGCCCGCGGCGGGCGGTGGGGAGAAGCTCTCGGTCATGCGGCCTCCCTGGCGGCGTCGGCATCGGCGGCCTCAGCGGCGAGGCGCGCCATGCGGAGTTTCCAGAGGAACTGGCCGGCGTTGACGACGTAGGCGAGGTAGGCCGCCAGCGCGATCGCCATCTCGGCGGACGCGCCGTAGGCGCCGGTCCAGAGTGCGTAGAGATACCAAGTGTGCAGCGCGATCACCCCGAAGGAAACCACGTCTTCCCAGAAGAAGGCCGGGGCGAAGAGATACTGGCCGAACACGACCTTCTCCCAGATCGCGCCGGTGATCATGATGGTGTAGAGGACGCCGGTCTTGACCACGATCGACCAGGTCGCGGCCGCGTAGCCCTCGCCGGTGGCGAGGAAGCGCAGAACCAGCGCGAGCGAGACGAGAAACACCAGAAACTGCAGCGGCGCGAGCAAGCCCTGCACGAGCGTCCAGACGCTCTCGTCGCGGCGCTTGCGCTGCTCCGGGGTGTAGAGCGCGGCTGCGGCCTGGGTGTGGTGATCGCCCATTTCTCCTCCACGGGCTCGGATGGTGTTGAGACGATGCTAGGGGGGAGACGCGGAAAGTGTCAATCCTAATTTACACCCGTCCGATCGAGATATGTAAGCCCGCGTGGACGCGCGCAGGGGGCGGGCCATTCCGGCGCGGGGCAGATGGTATCGTATCGAAACCACTTGAAAAAAAGGAAAAATTTCTCCGTCCAAAAACAGGCGCTAAGCGTTCCGGGGCGCCGCGAAGGTGTCAGGAAGGTTTGACAGCCTCCTTGCGGGCGCCGCAAACTCTCCCACGCGAGGCGAGTCGCAACGCCTTGGACCTGCCTTGGGGATGGAGGGCACCATGAAAGACGCCATGGACACCTGCAGCGAAGGCCCCGACGAAAGCCCCGGCATCCGCAGCCTCGCCGAGTCGGCGCTGCGGATCCTGGCCGAGCGCAAGCAGGGCGCGCGCGCGGCCGACCGGCACGACTGGGTCGAGCGGCTGTGCGATGCGGTGGTCTCCGACTCGGAGACGAGCCATCACCGGGTGATCTCGTCCATGGTATCGAGCGGCATCACCAGCGACGATGTCTTCGACATCTACCTGCCCGCCGTCGCCCGCGAGCTCGGCGAGCGCTGGGTCCGCGACGAGGCGGGCTTCGTGCAGGTCACGCTCGGCACCGGGCGGTTGCAGACGCTGATCCGCGAGCGCGCGGGCGTGGGGGCCGGGGGCGCCGACGGAACCGGCCGCGTGCTGATGGTGCTGCCGCCCTTCGAGGCGCATGCCCTGGGCGTGTTCATCGCCGCCGACCAGATCCGCCGCGCGGGCCACGCCGTGCATGTCTCCGTCGGCCCCGAACCGTCCGAGCTTGCCCGGATGCTCGAGGACCGCGACTTCGACATGGTCGGCCTGACCTGTGCCACCCGTCGTGCAATCGGGCGGCTTCGTGATTATATCCACGAGGTGCGGTCGGCCGTGTCCACGGCGCCTCCCCTCGTCGTCGGCGGGCCGCTGGTGCCGCAGGTCCGCGACCTTGCCGAGATTTGTGGCGCCGATCACGCTGCTGAAACATGCGAGGCCGCCCTGCGCGCCTGCGGTCTTGTATCGGCGACGGAGTCGCTATGTATATGACACCAGCCGGGAGCGGGGGGGCTTCGCGGCGCTAACGTCGAAGGGACCGCCGTGACCAAACAGGCCCGGATGTCGGATCGGATACGTGTCGGTGTCCTTCCTGCGCCGTCGCGCATCGAATGGATCATCGAGCAGTTCGCCGACCTCGCCGTCGCGATCGACCGCGACGGCCGGGTGCTCGGCCTGTCGGTGAGTCCCGAAAGCCCCTATCTCGGGTGTCTCGATCACTGGGTCGGGCGTGACTTCCGCGAGTTCCTGACCGAGGACAGCCGCTCCAAGTTCGAGGATCGCATCGCCACGGTGCTCGCCGATCCGGACGCGGTGGTGCGTCCGATGGAGCTCAACCACGTGGACAACGCGAACTGGGAATTCCCGATTCGCTACACGATTCACGACGCGGGCGAGGATCACGGTATCCTGCTGCTCGGCCGCGACATGCAGCCCTTCGCCGACATTCAGCAGCGGCTGGTGCGCGAACAGCTCGCGCGGGAGCGCGACGCGGAGCGGTTCCGGGGCGTGGAGACGCGGTACCGCGTGGTCTTCGACGCCTCCGAGACGCCGATGGCGATGGTCGAGCCCGACACCGGCCGCGCGCTCGACCTGAACCGTGCGGCGATGCAGCTTCTGTCCGTCAAGACCGACAATCTGAGCGCCAACGCCTTCGCGCAGTGTTTCGAGGGCCGCCGCAAGGGCGAGTTCGGCGAAGCGCTGAAGGCCGCGGCGGCGGCGGACGACGCACAGGGCGTGTCGACGGTCCTGCGCCGCACCGGGGCGGACGTGCGCCTCTGTCCGGAGTTCTTCCGCGCCTCGGGCGAAGTCTCCCTGCTCTGCCGCATCCTGCCGGTCCTGGACGAGGATCAATCCGGGCGCGAGTTCCAGCGCGCGCTGTCGCAACTCTACGAGAGCACGAGCGACGCCATCGTGCTGACCGACGCCAAGGGCGCCGTGCGCGAGGCGAACGAGGGCTTCCTGCGCCTCACCGACGCGGCGCAGCTGCGCGACGTGCAGGGCCGGCCGCTGGCCGATTTCCTCGCCCGCGGCGCCGTGGACATGAAGCTCATCTTCGAGCAGCTCGACAAGACCGGGCGGCTCAGGGGCTACGCCGCACAGGTCGAGAGCGTGGTGGGCATGCGCGCGACGGTCGACATCTCCGCCGCGCGGCTCAACGGTCGCACCGACCGCCAGATCGGCTTCATCCTCCGCGAGGCGAGCGCGACGCAGGCGATCTCGGTCGCCGAGGCGGGCGCCACGATGAGCGAGGAGGCGATGACCAACGTCATGGACCTTGTCGGGACCGCCTCGCTCAAGGAACTCGTCGGCGCGACCACCGACGTGGTCGAGAAACTCTGCATCGAGACGGCGGTGCGTCTCACCGACAACAACCGTGTCGCCGCGGCCGAGATGCTCGGCCTGTCGCGGCAGAGCCTCTACGTGAAGCTCCGCAAATACGGCCTTCTCGACAACAGCGCGGATGCGGGCCGCGACGAGTAGTCCCCGCCCGCGCCCCCGATCCGTCCCGACGTGCAACCGAGCGGGGAAAGGATGCTGCGGCCGTCGGCCGGACACAGGGTTACAAATCTCGCGCAGTCGCTGCTTCTGATCGCGGCGATGGCGGGGGTCGCGTGGGTCACCCTCCGCGCCCTCGTGGGGCCGGACCTGGCCGCGGCGATCGCCGCCGGCGGCGGCCTCGGCCTGTTCTTCGCGCCCCGGGTGCCGAAGCGGATGCTGCTCGGCGCCTACG
Source organism: Rhodosalinus sp. (assembly GCF_041685465.1). Classification (NCBI taxonomy): domain Bacteria; kingdom Pseudomonadati; phylum Pseudomonadota; class Alphaproteobacteria; order Rhodobacterales; family Paracoccaceae; genus Rhodosalinus; species Rhodosalinus sp. The sequence continues at coordinate 18,546 of NZ_JAWLFS010000001.1, forward strand.
GCGCGCGCCCGCTCGGCCGGCGGGAGTTTCCGCTCGGTCACGCGCTCCTTGCCGAGCTCGCGCGACGGGCGGGGTTGCCGCGGGCGCCTGCGCTCTATTACGTGCCGAGCCGCGTGCCCAATGCCTTCGCGCTGGGCACCCCCGGGGACAGCGCGATCTGCGTCACCGACGGGATGCTGCGCCTCCTGAACCGCCATGAGTTTGCCGGCGTGCTCGCACACGAGATCAGCCACGTCGCGCACCATGATCTCCGGATCATGGCGCTCGCCGATCTGCTGGCGCGGATCGTCTCGCTCGCCGCCTGGGCGGGGCAGATCATGCTCCTGATCAACATCCCGCTGCTGCTGGTCGGGGCGACGGTGATCCCGTGGCACCTGCCGCTTCTGCTGATCCTCTCGCCGGCCTTCGTCGCGCTTCTGCAACTCGCGCTCTCGCGCACGCGCGAATACGAGGCGGACCGGGGCGCGGTCGCGCTGACCGGCGACGCGGAGGGGCTCGTCGCCGCGCTCCGCAAGCTGGAGCGCCGCGTCGGGTCCCTCTGGGAGGAGATCGTCCTGCCCGGACGGCGCATTCCCGAGCCCTCGCTCCTGCGCACCCATCCGCCAACGGAGACGCGGGTCGCGCGGATGCGCGCGCTCGCGCCGCCGACGCCGCGTCCCGCGCTGCCCGAGGGGGACGTGACGTGGCGACCCGCGGCCGCGCCGCTGCCGCGCTTCGGCCGCTTCGGCGTCTGGCGCTGACGGGCAGGGGGCGCTGACGGGCAGGGGGCGCTGCCCCCTCTTGGCCTGACGGCCAATTCACCCCCGGAGTATTTGGACCAAGATGATGGGCACGGGGGCGCGACCCCGCGGCGGGCGCGGGTTAATCGGGGCGCAGGCCTTGCAGACTCGGCGCGGGCCGCGTATATGCCTCGCAACAGCGGTTCGCCGGACCCGAGGGCCAGCGACCACCGGGATCTTCGGACGGGCCGCCTGCCCGCCAATCTGTCGCCCGGAGCCGCAGGATCTTCATGAGCCTGATCGCCAAGACCGCCATCGACCGGCGCCTCGCCGAGATCGTCCAGCCCGTGATCGAGGACCTGGGCTTCGAGCTCGTGCGCGTCCGGCTGATGGGCGGCAAGACCCAGACCCTGCAGATCATGGCCGAGAAGCCGGAGGAGGGCATCGAGGTGGACGACTGCGCCGAGATTTCCACCGCCGTTTCGGCGGTGCTCGACGTGGAGGACCCGATCCTCGACGCCTATACCCTCGAGGTCTCGAGCCCCGGCATCGACCGGCCGCTCACGCGGCTCCGGGATTTCGCGGATTTCGAGGGCCACGAGGCCAAGCTCGAGACCGCCGAGCCGATCGACGGGCGCCGCCGCTTCAGGGGCGTGCTCGCCGGGGTGGAGGACGACGAGGTGCTGATGAACCTGCCCGAGGGCACGGTGGGGCTGAAGTTCGACTGGCTTTCGGATGCCAAGCTCGTGCTCACCGACGCGCTCATCACGGACATGCTCAGGGCGCGCAAGGCCCGGCCGCTCGACGAGGGCGCCTACGACGAGATCGAGTCACACCCTGCGGGGACCGAAGAGGAATAACGCCATGGCCATCACCTCAGCCAACCAGCTCGAACTGCTCCAGACCGCCGAGGCGGTGGCGCGCGAGAAGATGATCGACCCCGCGCTCGTCGTGGAGGCGATGGAGGACAGCCTCGCCCGGGCCGCGAAGAGCCGCTACGGCAGCGAGATGGACATCCGCGTGTCCATCGACCGCAAGACGGGGCGCGCGACCTTCACCCGCGTGCGCACGGTGGTGCCGGACGAGGAGCTCGAGAACTACCAGGCCGAGATGACGGTCGAGGAGGCCGGGCAGTACATGGACGACCCCAAGGTGGGCGACGTCTACGAGGAGGAGGTGCCGCCGGTCGAGCTTGGCCGGATCGCCGCGCAGTCGGCCAAGCAGGTGATCCTGCAGCGTGTCCGCGAGGCCGAGCGCGACCGCCAGTACGAGGAGTTCAAGGACCGCGCGGGCACGATCATCAACGGCATCGTCAAGCGCGAGGAGTACGGCAACATCATCGTCGATGTCGGCCGGGGCGAGGCGATCCTGCGCCGCAACGAGAAGATCGGCCGCGAGAGCTATCGCAACGGCGACCGCATCCGCGCCTACATCAAGGACGTGCGCCGCGAGACGCGCGGGCCGCAGATCTTCCTCTCGCGCACCGCGCCGGAGTTCATGGCCGAGCTCTTCAAGATGGAGGTGCCGGAGATCTACGACGGCATCATCGAGATCAAGGCGGTGGCCCGCGACCCAGGGAGCCGCGCGAAGATCGGCGTCATCTCCTATGATTCGTCGATCGACCCGGTGGGCGCCTGCGTCGGCATGCGCGGCTCGCGCGTGCAGGCGGTGGTCAACGAGCTTCAGGGCGAGAAGATCGACATCATCCCGTGGAACGAGGATCAGGCGACCTTCCTCGTCAATGCGCTGCAGCCCGCCGAGGTGGCCAAGGTGGTCATCGACGAGGACGCGCAGCGCATCGAGGTGGTGGTCCCCGACGAGCAGCTCAGCCTCGCCATCGGGCGGCGCGGGCAGAACGTGCGGCTGGCCTCCCAGCTCACCGGCCTCGACATCGACATCATGACCGAGGAGGAGGAGAGCCAGCGCCGCCAGAAGGAGTTCGAGGCGCGCACGCAGCTCTTCATGGATGCGCTCGATCTGGACGAGTTCTTCGCGCAGTTGCTCGTGTCGGAGGGGTTCACCAACCTAGACGAGGTCGCCTACGTCGAGATGGACGAGCTTCTCGTCATCGACGGGGTGGACCAGGAGACCGCCGAGGAACTCCAGACGCGCGCCCGCGAACACCTCGAGGCGCAGGCGCGCGCGGCCCTCGAGCGCGCCCGCGAGCTTGGCGCGGAGCAGAGCCTCATTGACTTCGAGGGTCTCACGCCCCAGATGGTAGAGGCGCTGGCGAAGGACGGTGTGACCACGCTGGAGGATTTCGCGACCTGCGCCGACTGGGAGCTCGCCGGCGGCTGGACGAGCGTCGACGGCCAGCGCGTCAAGGACGACGGCCTTCTGGAGCCTTTCGACGTTTCGCTCGAGGAGGCGCAGAACATGGTGATGACGGCCCGCGTGATGCTGGGCTGGGTCGATCCTGAGGATCTCGTCGCCTCGGAGGCGGATGCAGCCGACGACGGGGACGAGACAGTCGAGGAGGCCACGGCCTGAGCGGCGGCGCGACGATGACCCGGGGTGGCCGCGCGAAGGACCGCGACGCGGGTGCGATGCGGACCTGCATCGCCACCGGCGCGGAACGGCCCAGGACGGAGCTCATCCGCTTCGTGATCGGGCCCGACGACACGGTGGTGCCCGACATCCTCGGGCGGCTGCCGGGGCGCGGGATCCACGTCGCGCCCGAGCGCGCGGCGCTCGAACGGGCGGTGAAGAAACGGCAGTTCGCCCGCGTGGCGCGGCGGCCGGTGACGGTACCGGAGGATCTGGTCGACGCGGTCGAATCGCAGCTGGCGCGGCGCGTGGTCGAGTTGATCAGCCTCGCCCGCAAGGCGGGGATGGCCGTGGCGGGGTACGAGAAGGTGAAGGCGTGGCTCGGTCGCGGCGAGGCGAAGGTGCTGCTTCAGGCGTGCGACGGCTCGACCCGCGGCAAGTCCAGGCTCTCCACGCCCGAGGGGGGACGCTGGATCGGCTGGCTCACCTCGGACGAGTTGGGTTTGGCATTCGGGCGACAAACTGTGATACATGGAGCGCTCGGCGCTGGCGGACTCACCTCGCGTGTTGTAGAGGAGGCCGCGAAACTCCAGGGCCTGCGCACGGACGAGCAGAGCAGGGGCGGCGCAAGGGCGCGCCCCGCCGGAAAGGACAAGACGGCTAGATGAGCGATAGCGACGGCAAGAAGACCCTCGGCCTGCGCGGTGGCGCGCGTTCCGGAAGCGTGAAGCAGAGCTTCAGCCACGGGCGCACCAAGAATGTGGTCGTGGAGACCAAGCGCAAGCGTGTGGTGTCGAAGCCGGCCGCGGGTGGCGCACAGGGCGGCAAGCAGTCCCAGGGCGGCGCAGGCGGCGGCAAGAGGCCGGCCGGGGTGTCCGACTCCGAGATGGAGCGCCGGCTGAAGGCGCTGCAGGCCGCGAAGGCCCGCGAGGCCGAGGAACAGCGCCAGCGCGAGGAAGAGGAGCGTCGCCGCGCCGAGGAGCGTGAGCGCCGCCGCGCCGAGCAGGAGGCCAAGGAGCGCGAGCAGCGCGAGGCCGAGGAGCGGGCGCGGCAGAAGGCCGAGGAAGAAGAGCGCAAGCGCGCCGAGGATGCGGCACGTGCCGCCGGCGGCGCACCGGCCGAGGCGGCGCCCGCCGCCAGGGCACAGCCCGCCAAGCCCGCCGCCCCCACGCCGTCCAAGAAGAAGGAGCGTGACGAGGCGCGCGATGCCAAGGGCCGCAAGGGGGAGCGCGACAGCGGTCGCCGGTCCGGCAAGCTGACGCTCAACCAGGCGCTTACGGGCGGCGAGGGCGGTCGCCAGAAATCGCTCGCGGCGATGAAGCGCAAGCAGGAGCGCGCGCGGCAGAAGGCGATGGGCCAGCAGTCCCCGCGCGAGAAGATCGTGCGCGAGGTGCAGCTGCCCGAGACGATCGTCGTCTCCGAACTCGCCAACCGCATGGCCGAGCGGACCGCGGACGTGGTCAAGGCGCTCATGCAGAACGGCATGATGGTCACCCAGAACCAGGTGATCGACGCCGACACCGCCGAGCTCATCATCGAGGAATTCGGGCACAAGGTCGTCCGCGTCTCGGATGCCGACGTGGAAGATGCGATCCACCAGATCGAGGACCGGGCCGAGGCCATGCGCCCGCGCCCGCCGGTCGTGACCGTGATGGGCCACGTGGATCACGGCAAGACGTCGCTGCTCGACGCCATCCGCAAGACGAAGGTCACCACCGGCGAGGCCGGCGGCATCACGCAGCACATCGGCGCCTACCAGGTGCAGAGCGAGAGCGGCGAGACGCTGACCTTCCTCGACACGCCGGGTCACGCGGCCTTCACCTCGATGCGCTCGCGCGGCGCGCAGGTGACCGACATCGTCGTGCTGGTGGTCGCCGCGGACGACGCGGTGATGCCGCAGACGGTCGAGGCCATCAACCACGCGAAGGCCGCCGGCGTGCCGATGATCGTCGCGATCAACAAGGTCGACAAGCCCTCGGCCAATCCCGACAAGGTGCGTACGGACCTCCTGCAGCACGAGATCATCGTCGAGAAGCTCTCGGGCGAGGTTCAGGACGTCGAGGTGTCGGCCATCTCGGGACAGGGGCTCGACGAGCTGCTCGAGGCGATCGCGCTGCAGTCCGAGCTCCTCGAGCTCAAGGCCAATCCCGACCGCGCCGCCGAAGGCGCGGTGATCGAGGCGCAGCTCGACGTGGGCCGCGGCCCGGTCGCGACCGTGCTGGTGCAGAAGGGCACGCTTCGGCGCGGCGACATCTTCGTGGTGGGCGAGCAGTGGGGCAAGGTCCGCGCGCTCGTCAACGACCGCGGCGACCGCGTGAACGAGGCCGGACCCTCGGTCCCGGTCGAGGTGCTCGGCCTCAACGGCACGCCCGAGGCCGGCGATGTCCTGAACGTGGTCGAGACCGAAGGGCAGGCGCGCGAGATCGCCGAGTACCGGCAGGAAAAGGCCAAGGAGAAGCGCGCGGCCGCCGGTGCCGCGACCTCGCTCGAGCAGCTTCTGGCCAAGGCCAAGGAGGATCAGAGCGTCGCCGAGATGCCCGTGGTCATGAAGGCCGACGTGCAGGGCTCGGCCGAGGCGATCGTTCAGGCGCTCGAGAAGATCGGCAACGAGGAGGTGCGCGTGCGCGTGCTGCACTCGGGTGTCGGCGCGATCACGGAAACGGACATCAGCCTCGCCGAGGCCTCGCGGGCGCCGGTCATCGGGTTCAACGTCCGCGCCAATGCCCCGGCCCGCAACGCGGCCAACCAGAAGGGCGTGGAAATCCGCTACTACAGCGTGATCTACGATCTGGTGGACGACGTGAAGGCCGCGGCCTCGGGTCTCCTTGGCGCCGAGGTGCGCGAGCGGTTCATCGGTTACGCCGAGATCCGTCAGGTCTTCAAGGTGTCGGGCGTCGGAAAGGTCGCCGGCTGCCTCGTCACCGAGGGGATCGCGCGGCGCTCTGCCGGTGTCCGCCTCCTGCGCGAGGAGGTGGTGATCCACGAGGGCACGCTGAAGACGCTCAAGCGCTTCAAGGACGAGGTCGCCGAGGTGCAGTCCGGGCAGGAATGCGGCATGGCGTTCGAGAACTACGAGGACATCCGCGAAGGCGACGTCATCGAGATCTTCGAGCGCGAGGAGGTCGAGCGCACGCTGACCTGACCCCCTGCGGGGCCGTCGCCGAAGGCGAAAGAAAAGAAAAGGCCGTCACCCGCGTGGTGACGGCCTTTTCCGTTCGGGCGTGCGTGCCCGTGTGCGTCAGGCCGCGGCCGTGCTGCGCTCGACCGGGGTGCCGGCAAAGACCTTGTCGCCCACGCGTACGGCGATCCGGTTGTCGGGCCGCTGGCCCGCGAAGATGCCCTGCACCGACGTGCCGCTGCCTAAGATGATGGTTCTGAGCATCGAAGCCTCCCTCCGCGCGCCGGCCGCTTCCGGCGCCGCGTGCGCGTGTTACGCCCTGAACACCGCCGTGGCATCGGATCCTTCGAGACGCGGGCAGCGCGATAGATCAGGACGCAGCGGCAAGCCTGCGCGTGCCGCGGCCATTCCCCGACACGCGATGGGCGCTGCGCATTGCGGGTCGTGTCCGGGAACCCGGACCCGGTGCGCGCCTCCGGGCGAGACGCTCTAGAGCCAGTCGCGCAGGATCGGGATCAGCGGCAGGTCGGCGGGCGGCATCGGGTAGTCGCGCAGCGCCTTGGGCGCCGCCCAGGCGAGGCGCTGGCCCTCGCGGCCCTGCGGGATGCCGTCCCACTTGCGGCAGGCGAAAAGCGGCATCAGCAGGTGGAAGTCCTCGTAGGCGTGGCTCGCGAAGGTCAGGGGCGCGAGGCAACTCGCCGCCGTGTCGATGCCGATCTCCTCGGCAAGTTCCCGGATGAGCGCGGCCTCCGGCGTCTCGCCGGGCTCGACCTTGCCGCCCGGAAACTCCCAGAGGCCGGCCATGCTCTTGCCCTCGGGCCGCTCGGTGAGCAGCACGCGCCCGTCGCGGTCGATCAGCGCGACCGCCGCCACCAGAACCATCTTCGTCACGAGCGATAGTCCGCGTTGATGTCGATGTAGCCATGCGTGAGGTCGCAGGTCCAGACGGTCGCCGCGCCGTCGCCGAGGCCGAGGTCCACGCCGATGCGGATCTCCTGCCCCTGCATGTGCGCGGCGGCGTCCTCCTCGCGGTAGTCGGGCGCGACCCAGCCTGCCTCGGCCACGCGCACCTCGCCGAAGCGGATGCTCAGCCGGTCGCGGTCCGCCGCGGCGCCGGATTTGCCCACCGCCATGACGACGCGGCCCCAGTTCGGGTCCTCGCCCGCCACCGCGGTCTTGACCAGCGGCGAGTTGGCGATGGCGAAGGCATGGGTTTTCGCGTCCGCCGCGCTCGCCGCGCCGGTGACGGCCACCTCGATGAACTTCGTGGCGCCCTCGCCGTCGCGCACCACCTGCTGCGCGAGGTCCAGCATCACGCCGTGCAGCGCCGCGCGGAAGGCGGGGTCGCCCGCGGCCTCCACCCCGCTCGCCCCGGTCGCCGCGGCGAGCAGCGTGTCGGAGGTGGAGGTGTCGCCGTCCACGGTGATGCGGTTGAAGGTCTCGTCGGACAGCGCCGCGACCATCTCCTGCAGCGCCGCGCGCGGGAGGCGCGCGTCGGTGAAGATGTAGACGAGCATCGTCGCCATGTCCGGGGCGATCATGCCCGAGCCCTTGGCGATCCCGGCGATCCGGACGGTGCCGCCCGCAAGCTCCACGGTCGCGCCCGCGCCCTTGGGGAAGGTGTCGGTGGTCGCGATCGCCTGCGCCGCGGCCTGCCAGCCGCCGGGGGCGAGCCCGGACGCCAGCCCATCGAGCGCCGCCGCGATCCTCTCGTCGGGCAGACGTTCCCCGATCACGCCGGTGGAGGAGGTGAAGACGCGTGATGCGGGCAGGCCGAGGCGGTCGCCGGCGGCCTCCGTCAGCCGCGCCACCGCCTCGGCGCCGTGGCGGCCGGTGAAGGCGTTGGCGTTGCCCGCGTTGACGAGGATCGCCGCGCCCGCGTCGCTCTCCGCCCCGATCTTGGTCTCGCAGTCGAGCACCGGGGCCGCGCGGGTCGCAGACCGGGTGAACACCCCGGCCAAGGCGGTGCCGGGGGCGAGCCGGGCGAGCATCACGTCGTCCCGCCCGCGGTAGCGCACGCCCGCCGCCGCGGTGGCGAGCGTCACGCCCGCGACGGAGGGGAGATCGGGAAACCGCGCGGGCGCGAGCGGCGAGCGCGGCGGCGTGGCGCCCATGCGCTCAGTCGGCCTGCAGGGACGCCGCGGCGGCGCCGAGATCCGACGGTGCCACCGACTCCGCGCCGGACCGGTCGATTTCGGCCTCGTCGCGAAGCTCCTCGACCTGCGTGTCCACGGCGGACTGGCGCAGCTCTTCCGAGAGTTCGCCCCGCACGTCGTCGAGCGATGGCGCTTCTGCGGTGCGGGTCTCGTTGAGCCGGATGACATGCCAGCCGAACTGCGTCTCGACGGGGGCCTCGGCGAGGGTTCCGGGCTCCAGCGTCTCGACCGCCTGCTGGAAGGGCTCGACCATCGCGCCCTCGCCGAACCAGCCGAGATCGCCGCCCGAGGCCGCGGAGGGGCCGGTGGAGCGCGCTTCGGCCAGCTCGGAGAAGTCGGCGCCGCCCTCGATCTCGGCAATGATCTCCTGCGCTTCCTCCTCGCTCTCGACGAGGATGTGGGAGGCGTTGAACTCGGTCCCACCCTCGGCGTCGGCGTAGCGCTCGTCGTAGAGCGACTGCAGCGCGTCGTCGGTGACGGCGGTGTTGACCACGTCCTCGACCGCCTGCGCCGCGCCGAGCAGGCGGCGCTCGTTCTCGAGCGTCATCTCGGCGATGCCGGTGAGTTCGTCCTGCGTCTGCGAGAGCAGCGTCTGCTGCACGAGCTGGTCGATCAGCGCGTCGAAGAGCACGTCATCGGGTAGCTGCTGATACTGCTGCGGCAGGTTCTCGCGCGCGGCGACCATGTGGCCGAGGTTGATCTCGTCGCCGTTCACGGTCGCGACCACAGTGGAGAGGTCGGGCGCCTCGTCCTGTGCCGTGGCGGGGGTGGCGAGGGCGAGCGCGGTGAGCGCGGCGGCGATCGGGCGCGTGAGGGTCTGCATGAACTCTCCTTGACTTCGGGCGGCGACGGGCCGCGGCGTTGACACTCGAAAGGCCGCCCCTTACATCGCCGTCAAGGCCCGGGCGGCGCCGTCTTTCCCAACACCTATGGGCTCCGGAGCAGGCGGGCAAGCGGGCGCCGCGCAAGAAATCGTCAACCCGGACGGAGAGAACCATGGGCATCGGACGCATCGCCAGGAAGGTCTTCGGCACGCCGAACGACCGCAAGATCAAGGCGACCCGCCCCCTGGTCGAGAAGATCAACGCGCTGGAGCCGGAGTATCAGGCGCTTTCCGACGCGGGGCTGATCGAGAAGACGCAGGAATTCAAGGCGCGGCTCGCCGACGGTGCGGAGCTCGACGGCCTCCTGCCGGAGGCCTTCGCCAACTGCCGCGAGGCGGCGCGTCGCGCGCTCGGCCTGCGCGCCTTCGACGTGCAGCTCATGGGCGGCATCTTCCTGCATCAGGGCAACATCTCCGAGATGAAGACGGGCGAGGGCAAGACGCTCGTCGCCACCTTGCCCGCCTACCTTAACGCGCTGACGGGCAAGGGTGTGCACATCGTCACCGTCAACGACTACCTCGCGCGGCGCGATTCTGAGTGGATGGGCAAGGTCTATGCCGCCCTCGGCATGACGACCGGCGTCGTCGTCCCCCAGCAGCCCGAGGACGAGAAGCGCGCCGCCTATCAGGCCGACATCACCTACGCCACGAACAACGAGCTCGGCTTCGACTACCTGCGCGACAACATGAAGGCCTCGCTCGAGGAGATGTACCAGCGCGGCCACCACTTCGCGATCGTGGACGAGGTCGATTCGATCCTGATCGACGAGGCGCGCACGCCGCTCATCATCTCGGGCCCGAGCCAGGACCGCTCGGACCTCTACCGCGAGGTCGACCGCCTGATCCCCGAGCTTTCCGAAGATCACTACGCGATCGACGAGAAGACGCGGAACGTGACCTTCACCGACGAGGGCAACGAGATCCTCGAGGAGATGCTCCAGGCGCGCGGCCTCCTGCCCGAGGGGCAGTCGCTCTACGATCCGGAAAGCACCACCGTCGTGCACCACGTCAACCAGGGCCTGCGCGCACACAAGATGTTCCAGAGGGACAAGGACTACATCGTGCGCGATGGTCAGGTGGTGCTGATCGACGAGTTCACGGGGCGCATGATGGTGGGACGGCGCCTCTCGGACGGCCTGCATCAGGCGATCGAGGCCAAGGAGGGCTGCGACATCCAGCCCGAGAACGTCACGCTCGCCTCGATCACCTTCCAGAACTATTTCCGCCTTTACGAGAAGCTTTCCGGCATGACCGGCACGGCGACGACCGAAGCCGAGGAGTTTCAGACGATCTACGGCCTCGGCGTGGTCGAGGTGCCCACCAACAAGCCCATCGCCCGGCTGGACGAGGACGATCAGGTCTATCGCACCGCGCGCGAGAAGTTTCAGGCCATCGTCGAGGAGATCCGCGCGGCGCACGCCAAGGGCCAGCCGGTGCTCGTCGGCACGACCTCGATCGAGAAGTCCGAGGCGTTGTCGGCCCTGCTGGAGAAGGACGGCGTGCCGCACAACGTGCTAAACGCCCGCCAGCACGAGAAGGAGGCGAAGATCGTCGCCGACGCGGGCCGCCTCGGCGCGGTGACCATCGCCACCAACATGGCCGGCCGCGGCACCGACATCCAGCTCGGCGGCAACGTCGAGATGAAGGTTCTGGAAGAGCTCGCCGCGACCCCCGAGGCGGACCCGGAGGAGGTGCGCGCCCGGATCGTGGAAGAGCACGCGGAAGAGAACAGGAAGGTGATCGAGGCCGGGGGGCTTTTCGTGCTCGCCACCGAGCGCCACGAGAGCCGGCGCATCGACAACCAGCTGCGCGGCCGCTCCGGCCGGCAGGGCGACCCGGGCCGGTCGCAGTTCTACCTCAGCCTCGAGGACGACCTGATGCGGATCTTCGGGTCCGACCGCCTCGACAAGATGCTCAGCCGGCTGGGCATGCAGGAGGGCGAGGCGATCGTGCACCCCTGGGTGAACAAGAGCCTCGAACGCGCGCAGGCCAAGGTGGAGGCGCGCAACTTCGACACGCGCAAGCAGCTCCTGAAGTTCGACGACGTGATGAACGACCAGCGCAAGGTCATCTTCGGCCAGCGCCGCGAGATCATGGAGGCCGAGGACCTCTCGGACGTCGTCGAGGACATGCGCCACCAGGTGGTCGAGGATCTGGTGAACCAGTATCTGCCGCCCAAGACCTACGCCGACCAGTGGGACACGCAGGGCCTCTACGCCGCCGCGATCGAGAAGCTCGGCGTCGACGTGCCCGTGATCGAGTGGGGCGAGGAGGACGGCGTCGATCAGGAGGTCGTGCGCGAGCGCCTTCAGCAGGCCGCCGACGAACACATGGCGAAGAAGGTCACCGACTTCGGTCCCGAGGCCATGCGCGGGATCGAGAAGCAGATCCTTTTGCAGACCATCGATGCGAAGTGGCGCGACCACCTGCTGCGGCTGGAGCATCTGCGCTCCGTGGTGGCCTTCCGCGGTTACGCGCAGCGCGATCCGCTGAACGAGTACAAGACCGAGGCCTTCCAGCTTTTCGAGGGAATGCTCGATTCGCTGCGCGAGGAGGTGTCGCAGAAGCTCTCGCAGATCCGTCCGATGACCGACGAGGAACAGCGCGTGATGATGCGCCAGATCGAGGATCAGCAGGCGCGCCTGCGCCAGCAGGCCGAGGCCGCCACGGCGCAGCACCCCGCCCGCACGCCCGAGCCCGTGGGCGCAGGCGCCCCGGTCGAGCCGGCCGCGGCGGGCGGCGCGGCCACGGCTGCGGGGACGGCCGCGGCCGGCTTCGTGGAAAGCGATCCCTCGACCTGGGGCAGCCCCGGTCGGAACGAGCCCTGCCCCTGCGGCTCGGGCAGGAAGTTCAAGCATTGCCACGGGCGTCTCGTCTGACGGGGCGGTGCGCCTCACAGATTCCGCGCGCCTGCCCCGCCCCTGCCAAGATTGACCGCGATGTTGGCGCCTGACCCGGGATACGGTGCCGGAGTCAGGAGGCCAGCATGATGTCGCAAATCGTCTCGAACCGCTACGTGATGGCGGGTGCCACGTTCGCCCTTGCGCTCGGCATCGGCTTCGTGATGCAGCGGGAGGCGCCGGATCCGCTCGCCGGTGGGCCGCGCGACACTCCCGCGGTGCAGCAGGCGGGCGCGGCCGCCGGAGGCGCAGCCGGCCCCGAGGCGACCCCGGAGGACGAAGCGGCCGCAGGGGCCGCCGCGATCCCGGACACTCCATCGGAGCAGACAGCCGCGCGCGCGGATGCGCCCGCAAGCGACCTCGCCGCGCCGCCGGATCAGCCCGTGCCGCTCGCGGATGCGACGGAACTGACCGAGATCGATTTCACCGCTGCCGCACTCCCGCCGCGGCCCTCACGCACCCCGCGCCCGCGACCCGCGCCGCCTGTCCGGGATGCCGCTGCCGAGGTGCCGGGCGCCGACGCTTTCGCCGTTTCCGAAAGCGCGCCCGCGCCCGCCTGCGACATCGCGCTGGAGGCCGAGGCGGCACCGGCGGCCACCGTGCGGCTCACCCTCGACGCGCCGTGCCTGCCCGGGGAGCGGCTCACGCTGCACCACAGCGGCCTCATGTTCACGGCCGTCACCGATGCCGATGGCGCGCTCCGGCTGCGGGCGCCGGTCCTTTCGGAGTCCGCGGTGTTCATCGCCGCGTTCCCCAGCGGCGAAGGCGCCGTGGCGCAGGTGACCGTGCCCGACGCGGGGGTTCGCGACCGCGTGGCCCTGCAGTGGCGTGGCGAGGCCGACCTGCACCTTCACGCCTTCGAAGGCGGGGCGGGCTACGGAGAGGCCGGACACGTCTGGGCCGGCGAGCCGCGCGCGCCGGAGGAGGAGGCCGCCTTTCTGATGCGCCTTGGCGATGCGGACGCACCGGAGGCGCTCGTCGCGGACGTCTACACCTTCCCGCCCGAGGCGTCCCGCGGCGACGTTGCGCTCGCCGTCGAGGCCGAGGTGACGGCAGAGACCTGCGACCGGGAACTCTCCGCGGATACGCTCGGCCGTCTCGGCGGCAAAACTGCCACACCGCGTGAAATCACGATCTTCATGCCGGACTGCGCAGCGCAGGGCGACTTTCTGGTGTTGAAAAACCTCTTCGAGGACATGAAACTCGCCTCCGATTAGCGCGCCTGCCACGGCCGCGACAGGCGGGATCGAGGAACCCATGCGATCATGGCGTGTGGCGGTTACCGCCGCACTTCTCTTTCTGGCGCCCGGTGCCGTGGCGCAGGATGTCACGCTCCGGTCGCCCGACGGCGACGTGGAGATCGAGGGCACGCTTCTCGGCTTCGACGGGCGGCATTACCGTGTCGAGACCGTCTACGGCGAGTTGACGGTGGATGGCTCCGGCGTGCTCTGCGCGGGGCCGGGCTGCCCGAGCCTTTCGCCCTTCGTGGCCGAGCTGCGCCTCTCGGGCTCGCCGACGGTGATGGATGTGCTGATCCCTGCGCTGATCGACGGATTCGCGCGCCGCAGCGGCTTCGCTCTGGAGCGCACGACGCCGCACGCGGGCCAGAGCCGCTTCACGCTTCGCGAGCCGGGGGGCGAAACGCTCGCCCGCGTCCACCTGCGCGCGACGACCACCGACGAGGCCTTCGCCGATCTGCTCGCCGACGAGGCGGACGTCGCCCTCGCGGTGCGCGAAGCGCGCCCCGAGGAAGTCGATCGCGCCCGCGAGGCGGGGCTCGGGGACCTCACGGCCGTGGAGCAGAGCCGCGTTTTCGCCCTCGATGCGCTGGTGCCGGTCGTCGCGCCCGGCCATCCGGTCCGGGCCATCGCGCCCGCGGACCTGGCGCAGGTGCTCGCCGGGGAGATCGACAACTGGCAGGCGCTGGGCGGACCGGATGCACCGATCACCGTGCACCTGCGCGATGCGGGCTCCGGCCTCGCGCAGGCGGTCACGGACCGGTTCCCGGCCTCGGCGGAACCGCGGGCCGGCGCCGTCGTCATCCGGCACCGGAGCGACGCGGCGCTCGCGGATGCCGTGGCCGGTGACCGCCTCGGTCTCGGGATCGCGCGTTTCGCGCGGACCGGAAACACGCAGCCGCTGGCGCTGACCGGGGGGTGCGGCTTCGAACTGCGCGCGGAGCGGCGGGCGATCAAGATGGAGGACTATCCCTTCGGCGCGCCGCTTTTCCTCTACCTGCCGCGCCGCCACCTGCCCGGGATCGCGCGCGATTTTCTTTCCTACCTCCAGAGCGCCCCGGCGCAGATCGTCGTGCGCCGCGCCGGTTTCGTCGATCAGGCCGCCGAGGAGGTCGCGATCGCCGAGCAGGGCGACCGCTTCGCCAATGCCATCGCGGCGGCGGGCGGGGAGGTCGCGCTTCCCGAGTTGCAGCGCCTCGTCCGGACGCTGCGGCCGATGCGGCGGCTGACCACATCCTTCCGCTTCCGCCCCGGCTCGGTGGACCTCGACGCGCAGTCGCGCGCCAACGTCGAACGCCTCGCCCGGGCGCTCGAGGCGGGGCGCTACGACGGGCGCGCGCTGCTCTTCGCGGGCTTCAGCGACGGGCAGGGAACGGCGGCGAGCAACCGCCGGATCGCCGCACGGCGCGCGGAGGCGGTGCGGGAGGCGGTCGAGGCGGCGGTCGCGGATGCGGACCTTTCCCGCGTGGACATCGGGACCGACGCCTTCGGCGAGGCGATGCCGATGGCCTGCGACGACGGCAGATGGGGCCGGACGATCAACCGCCGGGTGGAAATCTGGGTGCGCTGAGGGTCTCCCGCGGTTAATCGGACGTTCACCCTGTCTGCGCGAAGATCTGCGCGATCGTGTCGTCGCGGGTGGAGCGCCAGCCATGAGTCTGTCCAGCAAGCTCGCCGAGGAACGGCGCGGCCGGCTGGCCGCCGAGCGCCTGCTGGAACAGAAGCAGGCGGAGCTTTTCGAAGCCAACCGCAAGCTCGGGCAGCACGCGCGCGCGCTTTCGGAGCGGATCGTCGAGACGCAGGCCGAAGTGGCGACCGTCCGCGACGAGAACGCGCGCGTGAAGTCGGACCTGACCAAGGCGACGGAGAAGATCGCCATCGTCGAGACGCAGCTCTGGAAGGCGCTCGACTCGGTGCGCGACGGTTTCGCCATGTTCAACGCCGACGGTCGGCTCGAACTCGCCAATCGGGCCTATCTCTCGGTCTTCGACGGGATCGAGTCGATCGCGCCGGGGGCCAGTTTCGCGCATGTCGTCGACGTCATGATCGAGGAGGGCATCGTCGATCCCCGGGGCGAATCGTCGCACGCATGGCGCGACCGGATGCTCGCCCGCTGGGAGATGGCGGACATCCCGCCCGAGGTGATCCGTCTCTGGAACGGGCAGTTCGTCAAGCTTATGGACCGGCGCACGCCGGACGGCGGGTTCGTGACGCTGGCCGTCAACATCACCGAGCTCATGCGGATGTGGTCCGCGGTGGAGGAACTGCCCGACGGTTTCGTCGTCTTCGATTCCGACGACCGGCTGGTGACCTGCAACGCGCGCTACCGCGAGCTTTATGCCGAGAGCGCGCCGGCGATGGTCCCCGGTGCGACGTTCGAGGACATCCTGCGCCACGGCCTCGACCGCGGTCAGTACGCAGAGGCCCTCGGGCGCGAGGAGGACTGGCTCGCAGAACGGCTCGAGAAGCACCGCGCGGCGGAGGTCGCCATCGAGCAACAGCTTGGCGATGGCCGCTGGCTGCGCATCTTCGAGAAGGAGACGACCGATGGCGGCCGCGTCGGGCTGCGCGTCGACGTCACCGAACTCAAGGAGCAGCAGAAGGCGCTCGAACGCGCGATGGAACGGGCGGAGGCCGCGAACCGCGCGAAATCCGCTTTCCTCGCCAACATGACGCACGAGATCCGCACGCCGATGAACGGCGTGGTCGGCATGGCGGAGCTTCTGGCCGACACCGAACTGACCGAGGATCAGGCGCTCTATGCCGAGACGATCCGCACCTCGGGCGAGTCGCTTCTCGTGATCATCAACGACGTGCTGGACTACTCCAAGATCGAGGCCGATCGCCTCGCGCTTCACCCCGAACCCTTCGACCTGGAGCGCTGCATCCACGAGATCGTGATGCTCCTGCAGCCCACTGCGCGCGACAAGGGGCTGGTGATGCTCGTCGATTACGACCTGTTCCTGCCCACTCGCTTCGTCGGCGATCCGGCGCGCGTGCGGCAGGTGCTGACCAACCTGATCGGCAACGCGGTGAAGTTCACCCATGCGGGCCACGTCCTCGTCCGCGTCACCGGCGTGCCCGAGGTGACGGAGGGCAGGGCGGAGGTGATCGTCACGGTGGAGGACACCGGAATCGGCATCCCCGCCGACCGGCAGGAGCATGTCTTCGGCGAGTTCAACCAGGTGGAGGACGACCGCAACCGCTCCTTCGAGGGGACGGGCCTCGGCCTCGCGATCACGCGGCGGCTGATCGACCTGATGGGCGGGCAGATCTGGATCGAGAGCGAGGAGGGCGCGGGCACCTGCTTCGGCTTCCGGGTGCCGCTGCCCGCCGCCGAGGCGGTGGCCGACGCGCCCTCCGGTCCGCCCGCGCTGAAGACGGCGCTCGTCGTGGACGACCACCCGGCCAACCGCGAGATCCTGCAGAAACAGCTCGCCGCGCTGGGCATGACCGTGCGTGCGGCCGAGAGCGCGGAGGCAGCCGCGGCGCTGATGACCCCGCCGCCGGACGTGGTGCTGACCGACCACCTGATGCCGGGCACGGACGGCGTGGCCTTCGCCCGGCGTCTGCGGGAGGAGGGCCATGCGATGCCGGTCCTGCTGCTCAGTTCCAACCCGGCCATCGTGGAGGCGGACCTCGCCCCCGATGTCCTGCAGGCCGTGCTGCAGAAACCCGTGCCGCGGCAGGAACTCCTGCGCCGGCTGCACGGCCTCGGCGGCGTGCGCGGTGCGCCCGTCCCGGCGACGCTGCCGGCCCCAGACCGCGGGGCGCAGGCGGCGCCGCGCCCGATGCGCGTGCTCCTCGCGGAGGACAACCGCACCAACCGCCTGGTCTTCGCCAAGATGGTGCGGGATCTGGACGTCCAGCTCGAAGTCGCCGTCAACGGGCACGAGGCCGTCGCGGCGTGGGAGGCGGGACCGCCGGATCTCATCTTCATGGATATCTCGATGCCGCAGATGGACGGTCGGGAGGCTGCGCGCGAGATCCGCCGCCGCGAGGCCGGGGGCACGGCGCGCGTGCCGATCGTCGCCGTGACCGCGCACGCCATGGAGGGCGACCGCGAGGCGATTCTCGGGGACGGGATCGACCACTACATCAGCAAACCGGTTCGCAAGGCCGCGCTGATGGAGACCATCCGCGCGCACCGCCCCGCCGCGGTCCGGCCCTTCGCGCCGGGCGATCCGGGCTGACGGCGCGGCTCAGTCCGCGCCGCGGAGGAACACCGGGCGGTCGGGCTCCGAGAGATCCGGCGCGTGGGCATAGCCGCCCGCGTCAAAGCGGGTGAGCTCTTCGGGGTCCTCGAGGCGCGTCTCAAGCAGGAAGCGCGCCATCGCGCCGCGCGCCTGCTTGGCGTAGAAGCTGACGACCTTGGGCGTGCCGCCCTTCATCTCCATGAAGACGGGCGTGATCACCCGCAGCTCGAGCGCCTGCGCGTCCACCGCGCCGAAATATTCCTGACTGGCGCAGTTCACGAGCGTATCGGTCCCCGCAGCGGCGGCGGCGTCGTTCAGCGCCCGCGCGATCCGGTCGCCCCACCAGTCGTAGAGCGACCGCCCCCGCTCGGTGCGCAGCCGGCTCCCCATCTCCAGCCGGTAGGGCTCGATCAGGTCGAGGGGCCGCAGCACGCCGTAAAGCCCCGAGAGGATCCGCAGCCGCGCCTGCCCCCAGCGCAGCGCGTCGGCGTCGAGCGTCGACGCCTCCAGCCCGCGGTAGGTGTCGCCGGCGAAGGCGAGCGCGGCGGGCTTCTTCGGCTGGTCACCGAAGGCCGCGAAGCGCTCGGCGTTGAGCCGCGCGAGGGTGTCGCTGATCCCCATGAGTTTCTGCAGTTCGGCGTCCGAGAGCCCATGCGCCACCTGCGCGAGCGCGGCGGCGTCCTCGCCGAAATCGGGCGCGCTCGGCTCCGGGGCGCCGGCGGGCAGCGCCGTCTCTTCCATGTCGAGTTTCTTCGCGGGCGAGATCACGACGAGCATCGGCGGTCCTCCTGAAGCGCCGTCAGCACTTAATCCGCCGCGCGCAGAACGTCCAGAAAGGCGTCGCCGAAGCGTTCCACCTGTCGCGCGCCCATCCCCGGAATGCGCGCAAGCTGATCGAGGTCGGCCGGCCGGCGCTCGGCGATGTGGCGCAGCGTCGTCTGCGTGCAGGACATCGGCTTCTCGATCCCGGTCTCGCCGCGGGCGAGGCGGCGTTCGGCCTCCTGCAGCCGGTCGAAGAGCGCGCCCTCCGGCCGCCCGGCGAGGCGGCGCCGGCTCGGGTGCAGCTCCGCCGGCCCCTCCGCGATCACCTGGAGGAAGGCCTGCCCGTAGGTCTCGAGCTTCTTCGCACCGACGCCGGGGATCGCCGCCATCTCGTCGAGGGTGGTGGGCCGGGCCTCGGCCATGGCGATCAGCGTGCGGTCGTTGAAGACGATGTAGGCGGGCACGCCGGCCGCCTCGGCGAGCGTGCGGCGCTTCGCCTTGAGCGCGGCGAGAAGCGGCGCGTCCTCTTCCGAGACGAGCGCCTTCGGCGCGGGGGCCTGCGTTTTCGTCACCGTGTCGCGGCGCAGGTCCACGCGCGCCTCGCCCTTGAGCACCGGATGCGCGGCCTCCGTCACGCGGAGCGCGCCGTGCCGCTCGGGATCGGGGCGCAGGAGGTCGCGGCCCATGAGCTGCCGGAAGAGACCCTGCCACTGGGTGCGCCCGTGCTCCCGCCCGACGCCGAAGGTCGGCAGCCGGTCGTGCCCGCGCTGGCGGACCTTGTCGGTTTCGGTGCCGGTGAGCACGTCGATCAGATGCCCCGCGCCGAAGCTCTCGCCCGTGCGCAGCGCGGCCGAGAGAGCTTTCTGCGCGGCCTCGGTGCCGTCGAAGGTCTCGGGTGGGCTCTCGCAGAGGTCGCAGTTGCCGCAGGCCGCAGCGCTCTCGCCGAAATAGGACAGCAGCGTGCGCCGCCGGCACTCGAGCGCCTCGGCGAGCCCCAGGAGCGCGTTGAGCCGCCCGTGGTCGGCCGCGCGGCGTTCGGGGGGCGCCGGGCTCTCGTCGATCTGGCTGCGGCGCAGGCGGATGTCGTCCGCGCCGTAGAGCGTCATCGTCTCCGCCGGCAGGCCGTCGCGGCCGGCGCGGCCGATCTCCTGATAGTAGCCCTCGATCGACTTGGGCAGGTCGGCGTGCGCGACCCAGCGGATGTCGGGCTTGTCCACGCCCATGCCGAAGGCGACCGTGGCCACGACGATCAGCCCCTCTTCCGTGGCGAAGCGCGTCTCGACCGTGCGGCGCGTCTCGGCCTCCATGCCGCCGTGATAGGCGGCGGCGGAATGCCCCGCCTCGCGCAGCGCCTGCGCGAGCGTCTCGGTCTTGGCGCGCGTGCCGCAGTAGACGATGCCCGACTGCCCGCGCCGCGCGTCCGCGAAGGCGAGGATCTGGCGGCGCGGGCTGTCCTTCGGGCGGAAGGCGAGGCGGATGTTCGGCCGGTCGAAGCCGCGCAGGAAGCTCTCCGGCGGGCGGCCCGCGAAGAGGCGCGCGACGATCTCTTCCCGCGTCTCGGCGTCGGCGGTGGCGGTGAAGGCGGCGAGCGGCACGCCGAGCGCCTGCCGGAGCTCGCCGATGCGCAGGTAATCGGGGCGGAAGTCGTGGCCCCACTGGCTGACGCAATGCGCCTCGTCCACGGCGATCAGCGAGACGCCCGCCCGGCGCAGCACGCCCGAGGTGGAGGCCGCGCCGAGACGTTCGGGCGCCATGTAGAGGAGCTTCAGCCGCCCTGCGTCCAGCGCGGCCCAGACGCCCTCGGTCTCCTCCTCGGTGTTGGCGGAGGTGAGCGCGCCGGCCTCGACCCCCGCGGCGCGCAGCGCGCGCACCTGGTCGCGCATCAGCGCGATGAGCGGCGAGACGACGAGCGTCACGCCGTCGCGCAGGAGCGCGGGGAGTTGATAGCAGAGCGACTTGCCCCCGCCGGTGGGCATGATGGCCAGCACGTCGCGCCCCGCGGACACGGCCTCCACGATCTCGCCCTGGCCCGGACGGAAACCGTCGAATCCGAACACCTCGCGCAGAATCGCCTCTGCGCCGCCTGCCTCGCTCATCTGCCCTGCCGCCTGTCTGCTCGCACCCCGAGGCTATCCTGCCGCGAGGCGGGTGAACAAGGCCCGCCCCGGCGCAACCCGGTCTTTCGATGGTCCGGCCCTGCCCGGTCCCGGCGTCGGGCCGGGCGCCGCGCCTCAGCCGAAGAGCAGCGTCGGCAGGATGAAGTCGCGCAGCGAGATCACGATGATGATCGCCACCAGAGGCGCGAGGTCGAGGGGCCGCGTGTCGGGCAGGATGTTGCGGATCGGTTGATAGATCGGCTCCAGCAGGCGGTTGAGCCCCTCCCAGATGGAGGCCACGAACTGCTGGCGCAGGTTGAGCACCTGGAAGTTGATGAGCCAGCTCATGATGATATGGGCGATCATGATGAAGAAGGCCACGTCCAGGATCAGTTTCAGTGGTCCGTAGATCGCCATCATCGCGCTGTCCTTTCCCCGTCGCCGCCCTGATCTAGCCATGCCGGCCCGGTCCGGCAAGTCTGCCGCGAGGTCGCGGTTGACGCGGCCGACCCGCCGCGTCACCCCGCCCGCGAAGGAGGCGTGCCATGTATCCCCTCGTGCGGATGGTCAAGGAGGTCTGGGCGGCCCGCGGGCTGGACCCGCTGCCACTCACCGCCACGCATGTCTCCCATCATCGCTGCTGGCCCTGGGATCTCGACATCTGGCTCGAGCTCAACAACGGCCGGGCGCTCACGCTCTACGATCTGGGCCGCATTCCGCTGGCGATGCGGACGGGGCTCGTCGGCGCGCTGCGGCGGAACCGCTGGGGGCTGACCATGGCCGGGGCGAGCGTGCGCTACCGCCGCCGAATCCGCGCCTTCCAGAAGATCGAGATGCGGTCGCGCGCGGTGACCTGGGACGCGCGGTTCATCTACCTCGAGCAGTCGATGTGGACGACGGCAGGGGAGTGCGCGGGCCATGTCCTCTATCGCTCGGCGGTGACCGGGCGCGGCGGCATCGTGCCGCCCGAGACCGTGCTCGCCGCCATGGGGCAGGACACGACACCGCCGCCGGTGCCCGACTGGGTCGCGGCCTGGATCGCGGCGGAGGAGGCGCGCCCCTGGCCGCCGATGCAGGACGACGCGGCGCTTGCACGCGGCGGCGCGGCGTAGTCTCCTGATGCAGGGGCGGCGACCGCCCGGAGGGAGAGGGGCATGGCCGCGCCGTCGCTCGGCAAACGCATCTGGGGCTGGTTCTTCTTCGACTGGGCGAGCCAGCCTTACAACACGCTGCTCATCACCTTCATCTTCGCGCCCTACGTGCAGGAGATGGTGGGCGACGGCAGCCGGGCGCAGAGCGCCTGGGGCTTCGGGATCGGTGCGGCGGGCATCGTGATCGCGCTGTTCGCCCCGGTGCTCGGCGCGATGGCGGACACCGCCGGCAACCGCCTGACGTGGATCTGGGGCTTTTCGGCGATGTATGTCGCGGGGGCCGGCATGCTGTGGTTCGCGGCGCCCTCGGATTTCAACCTCGTGCTCACGCTCTTCTGGTTCGCCGTCGGCATGATCGGGATGGAGTTCGCGACGATCTTCACGAATTCCATGCTGCCCGACCTCGGACCAAGGGAAAAGATCGGGCGCATCTCCGGCAACGGCTGGGCCTTCGGCTACGCGGGCGGGCTGGTGGCGCTCGTCGTGATGCTGACCCTCTTCGCCGAGAGCGGCGAGACGGGCCGCACGCTGATCGGGATCGAGCCGATCCTCGGCCTCGACCCGGAGACGCGGGAGGGCACCCGCTTCGTCGGGCCGCTCACGGCGCTCTGGTACGCGGTCTTCATGGTCCCCTTCTTCCTCTGGGTGCGTGACCCGAAGCCGCCGATCCTGCCCGCGGGCGCGGTGCGCCGCGCGCTCGGCGAGGTGGCGACGACCGTGCGCCGCCTGCCGCGCACGCCCTCGCTCTTCGCCTACCTCGGAAGCTCGATGTTCTACCGCGACGCGCTCAACGGCATGTATACCTTCGGCGGCATCTACGCCGCCGGCGTTCTGGGCTGGTCGGTGGTGGACGTTGGCATGTTCGGCATCCTCGCCATCATTTCGGGCGCGGTCTTCGCCGTCGTGGGCGGCCGCGTGGACGAAGCCTTCGGGCCGAAGCCGGTGATCACGGGGTGCATCCTGATCCTGACGGGTGTCGCGGTGGCGATCCTGTTCATCTCGCCGACGCGGCTTTTCGGGATCCCCGTGACCGAGGGTTCGTCCGCGCCGGACGTCGCCTTCTACCTGATCGGCGTGACCATCGGCGCGGCGGGCGGCGTGATTCAGGCAGCGAGCCGGACCATGATGGTCCGGCAGGCGGACCCCGCCAAGATGACCGAAGCCTTCGGTCTTTACGCGCTCGCCGGCAAGGCGACCTCCTTCGTCGCGCCGCTCGCCATCGGGGTCGCCACATGGGCCACCGGCAGCCAGCAACTTGGCGTCACGCCGCTGATCGCGCTTTTCCTGATCGGGCTCGGGCTGCTAGCCTTCGTGAAACCGGACGGAGATCGCGCCGCATGGCCCGCCGCACACGCCTCGGTCTGAGTCTTTCCCTCGCGCTCGCCGCCTGCGCGGCGCCGGAGCGCGCCGCGCCGCCGCTCGACCCGGTGCTGAGCGGGCGCGAGGCGAAGCAGCTGTTCGGACAGGTGGAGGGGCCGTCGCCCCGGCCGTCCGCCGTGATCGGCGGCTATTCCGGCGGCTGCCTCGCAGGGGCCGCGCAATTGCCGGAGAGCGGGCCCACCTGGCAGGCGATGCGGCTGTCCCGCAATCGCAACTGGGCGCATCCGGCGATGATCGATTTCCTGACCGACCTGAGCCGCGTCGCCGCGGCGCAACCGGGGTGGGACGGGCTCTACATCGGCGATCTCAGCCAGCCGCGCGGCGGGCCGATGCTGACCGGTCACCGCAGCCACCAGTCGGGCCTCGACGCCGACATCTGGATGCGCCCCGCCGACCGGCTCGACCTGACGCGGGCGGAGCGGGAGCAGCTTTCCTCGGTGTCCATGCGCCGGGCGCGCGGAGCCTTCACCAACGACCGCTGGAGCCGGGCGCATCACGAGATCCTGAAGGCCGCCGCCAGCGACGCGCGCGTGGCGCGCATCTTCGTCTTTCCGGGGGCGAAGGTCCGGATGTGCGCCGAGGCGGAGGGCGACCGCGCCTGGCTGCGCAAGATCCGGCCGTGGTGGGGGCATCACTACCATGTCCACGTGCGCCTGCACTGCCCCGGCGGTGCGCGCGACTGCGTGGCGCAGGACCCGCCGCCGCCCGGCGACGGCTGCGCCGAGGCGCAGGACTGGGTGGACAATATCCTCGACCCGCCGCCCCCCGACCCGGACGCCCCGCCACCCGAGCCGCGACCCGAGCTCACGATGGCCGATCTGCCGCGCCAATGCGCCACCGTCCTGCAGTCGCCCTGATCCTCGCCCTCCTCTTCCTCGCGTCCTGCGCGCCGCCGGAGGGGGTGACCTACCTCGGTCGCCACGCGCTCGCGCTGGAGGATCCGCGGGCGGGAGGATTCTCGGGGCTGGAGCTCGACGCGACGGGCACGCGGCTCTACGCGGCGAGCGACCGCGGCACGCTGTTCGAGGCGCGGGTGCGCCGCGACGGCGGGCGCATCGCGGGGGTGGAGACCCTCCGGGTCACGACCCTTCCCGGTCGCGTGCCCGGACGTCCCGGGGCCAGCGACGCCGAAGGGCTGGCGCTGCGGGACGGCCGGCTCTGGATCGCCTACGAGGGGCAAAGCCGTGTGGAGACCTTTCCGGGCGGGGATGTCCTGCCCCGGGCTGCCGCCTTCGCGCGATGGCCGGAAAACCGGGGGGCCGAGGCGCTCGCCGTGGACGGGGCAGGGCGGCTCTACACCCTTCCGGAAGCGGGCGAAGGCGATGCCTTCCCGCTCTACCGCTTCGCGGAGGGGCGCTGGCGCGTCGTGGGTCGCCTGCCGCGCGACGGCGGCTTCGTGCCGGTCGGGGCGGATTTCGACGACGCGGGGCGGCTCTACATCCTCGAACGCGCCTTCGTGGGCGTCGGCTTCCGGAGCCGCGTGCGCCGCGTCCGGCCCGGTGACCGCCCGCTCGCGCCCGAGACGGTGCTGCCCGCGACCGCGCCGGGGCGGCACGGCAACCTCGAGGGGCTCGCCGTCTGGCGCGACGGGGGCGGGCGGCTGCGCCTCACGATGATCGCCGACGACAACTTCCTCGCGGTCCAGCGCAGCGAGATCGTGGAATACGCCCTCCCCTGACGCTTGCGCGACCGCGCGGAAGCCCTTATGCGCGACCCGTCCGCCATGGGGGCGGGCCAAGTCCCCGACCACCTTGTCAAAACGGGAAAGCTCATGACACGCGCGCATCTGCCCGGCATCCTTGCCATGGCGGCCATCGTGGTCGCCTCCAACATCCTCGTTCAGTTCCTCTTCGGCCAGTGGCTGACATGGGGCGCCTTCACCTATCCGCTGGCCTTTCTCGTCACCGACGTGATGAACCGGGTCTACGGCGTCGGGCCGGCGCGCCGGGTCGTGGTCGCGGGCTTCGCCGTCGGCGTCCTCTGCTCGCTCGTCGGGTCGCAGATCCAGGGGGAGTTCGGGCCTCTGGTCACGCTCCGCATCGCGCTGGGCTCCGGCCTCGCCTTCCTGACGGCGCAGCTTCTCGACGTGGCGATCTTCGACCGGCTGCGCGGCGGGCGCTGGTGGCGCGCGCCGCTGGTGTCCACGCTGGTGGGCTCGACCGTCGACACCGCGCTCTTCTTCACCATCGCCTTCTCCGCCTGGCTCGCCTTTCTCGAGCCCGCGAACGACGTCGCCTGGGCGAACGAGGCGCTGCCGCTCCTCGGGCTCGGCCCGGTCGCGCCGCTCTGGGTCTCGCTCGCCACCGCCGACTGGATGGTGAAGCTCTCGCTCGCGCTGATCGCGCTGGTGCCCTTCCGCCTGATCGTCGCCCGCCTCACCGCGCGGCCGGCATGATTTTTCCTTTTCAGGGGCGGCGATCCGTGCCACGCTGCGACCAACGGCAACAGTAGAGAAAGGAGGTGGTCCAGTGTCTAGAGAAACATTGGAGCGAGGTGTCGGGACAGTCCGGGAGGCACGCCTCTGAGGCAGCCCTGAGGGGCGACGCCCCCGGATTGGTGCGTGCCTGAACCGGTACCGCCTCCGAGTTCTCGGAAAGGGCCGTCCATGGGGCGGCCCTTTTTCGTCGCCGAAACCCACCCCACATTGCCCCCCATGCTGCGGATCACCGACGATATCGCCCTCGAGGACTGGGAGCTCACCGAGCAGTTCACCCGCGCCGGCGGCCCCGGCGGGCAGAACGTGAACAAGGTGAGCTCGGCGGTCGAGCTGCGCTTCGAGGCGGCGCGCTCGCCCAACCTGCCCGAGCCGGTCAAGCGGCGGCTGAAGCGCCTCGCCGGGAGCCGCTGGACGAAGGACGGCGCGGTGGTCCTCCGGGTGGAGGAGACGCGCCACCAGGCCCGCAACCGCGAGATCGCGCGCGAGCGCATGGCCGACCTGGTCCGCCGCGCGACCGAACGGCCGAAGGCACGCGTCCCCACGCGGCCCACGCTCGCCTCGAAGAAGCGCCGCCTCGAGGCGAAGAAGAAGCGCGGCACGGTCAAGGCGCTGCGCGGCCCGGTGGAGGGGGACTGATCACTCCTCCGCGCCGGGGGAGGGCAGGCGCTCGACGTTCGCCGTGTGCTGCACCCAGGACAGGAGCGCCAGCGCCCCCGCGAGGGCGAGGATCGCGGCCGAGAGCCCGATCAGCAGAAGCGGCGAGACCGAGCCGATGTCGATCAGCACGAGCTTGCGCACCACGGCCAGCACGCCGATCGCCAGCACCGCGCGCAACTGCGTGAGCCCGCGCCGCCCGCTGACCATGAGCTGCACGGAATGGGCAAGCTCCAGCGCGATGATCGCGGCGAGCAACCGGTCGAAGAGGGTCTGGAACACGGGATAGTCGAGCGCGGCCGTCGGATCCGCCGCGGCCAGCCCGGCCTCGCGCAGGAAGCTCCACGTGGCGAGCGCGATGACCACGACCATCCCGGCCATGAGCACCCCGGCCACGACACGCTCGAAGTGGCGGTAGAGGTCGTCGAGTTGCATGACAGGGCAACGCGGGGGTGTGGGGGTGGGGTTCCGGGAGCAAGCCTTGGATTAGCGAACCCTTGGCTAGTGGCGAAGAACAGCCGACTAGACGCTGAAGCGCTTAGCTGGGCCGTCGGCACCTGTAAAGTGAGCACTGCCTAGGGACGGAAGCGCCAGTAAGCT
>NZ_JAWLFS010000302.1:0-3078 GCF_041685465.1 Rhodosalinus sp.
GTGGACGAGGCCAAGGCGGTCGAGGTCTGGCACCTGCTCGACAAGTTCGCCAACTACGGCTTCAACAAGAGCCACGCCGCGGCCTACGCCGTGGTCAGCTACCAGACCGCCTGGCTCAAGGCGAACCACCCCGTGGAGTTCATGGCCGGCGTCATGAACTGCGACATCCACCTCACCGACAAGCTCGCCGTCTACTTCGAGGAGGTGCGCAAGGGCCTGAAGCTGCTGTGGGAGCCGCCCTGCGTGAACCGCTCCGAGGCGACGTTCACCGTGCGCGAGGGGCGGCTGGTCTACGCGCTCGGCGCGCTCAAGAACGTCGGCGTCGAGGCGATGCGGCTGATCGTGGAGGGGCGGGGCGAGACGCCCTTCGCCTCGCTCTTCGACGTTGCGCGGCGGGTGGAGCTCAAGCGCATCGGCAAGCGCCCGCTGGAGATGCTGGCGCGCGCGGGGGCCTTCGACGTGCTCGACCCGAACCGGCGGCGCGTGCTGGAAAGCCTCGATGCGCTCATGGCCTATTCGGCCGCGGTGATCGAGCAGCGGGAGTCGGCGCAGGTCTCGCTCTTCGGCGAGGCGGGCGACGATCTGCCCGAGCCCCGCCTCTCGGACGCGCCGGACTGGCTGCCGGCCGAGCGTCTGGCGGAAGAGTTCGCGGCGGTGGGCTTCTACCTCTCGGGTCACCCGCTCGACGACGACATGTCCGCGCTGCGCCGACGCGACGTTCTGACGCTCGAGGAGGTGCAGGAGCGCGTGCGGCGCGGGCCGGCGGTGGTCAAGATGGCCGGCGTCGTCGCCGGGCGGCAGGAGCGCAAGTCGGCGCGCGGCAACCGCTTCGCCTTCGCGCAGCTGTCCGATCCGACCGGCGCCTACGAGGTCACGCTCTTCTCCGAGGCACTGGAATCTTCGCGCGAGTTGCTGGAGGCGGGCACGAAGGTCGTCGTCCGCGTCGAGGCGACGCTCGAGGCCGACCAGCTGAAGCTGTTGGGCCGGGGGGTGATGCGCGCCGAGGGCGAGGTGGCGCAGGCCGGCGCCACGGGCCTGCGCATCTTCGTCGAGGCGCCGGAGGCGATCACCGCCGTCGCGGGCCTTGTCGAGGAGCCGGTGGCGCGCGGCGCGGGGCACCGCCCCGGTCCGCTGAAGCTCTGCCTGATCGGCGAGGGGCTGCCGGGGGAGGTCGAGGTCGACATCGGCGCCAGTGTTCCGGCGAGTGCCGAGATGCGCCGCGCGCTCAAGAGCCTGCCCGGCGTCCTCGATGTTCAGGAGGTCTGAGCGCCCCGTCACGGCGGCGGTTCTCGCGCTGGCCCTGGTGGGATGCGGCACGGGGGATGACCCGTCCGGCGGCGCCTTCGGGTCGGGGTCCGGCGCCGGGGGCGAAGCGCGCGAGAGCGAGCCGGCGAGGGACCGGGGCGGACGCGGGTTTCTCGCTCGGCTGCTGTCCGGCGGCGACCGTGCCGGGCCGGGCAGCCGTGACGCGCCGCCCGGCGAGACGACCGGCGCGGACGCGACCGACGCAGACCGCGATCCGGACGGCGCGCGGGGCAACGGCGTCTTCGCGCGCCTGTTCGGTGGCGGCGGCCCGCGAACCGAGGGCGGGGCCACGCTGCGCGACGTCGCGCCGGGCGAGGCGCCGGCCTACGGCACGCTCGGGCGGCTCTGCGACCTGCCCACGCGCCGGCTCGGCCAGCAGATCGGGCAATATCCCGAGCGCCGTCCGATGTATCGCCTTTACGACAGCGCACCGGGAGAGACGGCGCCGCACGCCTTCTACGTCACCGGCTTCGCCGACGGCTGCGTGCGGCAGGTGACGGCCGCCCTCGTCATGTTCGGCGCGCCGGCGACGCATGAGGCGCTGCGCTACGGACTGCCGGCAGAGACGCAGCCCTTCTCGGCCACGGACGACGCCTACGAGCGCCTCAAGCGCCGCGTCTGCGGCACCCCGCGCGGCGAGCCCTGCGGCCCGCGCATCGACCGTCTGTCACGGGACACGGTGTTCCTGAGCGTTTACGAGCGCTTCGGGGACAGCCCGACATGGAAGAACGTGCTGCTGCACGACGGCACCGTTCTTGCCGTGGACCTGAAGAGCGGCTGACGCCTTACCAGTGCGGCGGGCGGCGGTCGGCGAAGACCTCCGTGCCGCCCTCGGCTTCGCGCTCCGCCTCGCGCTGCATCAGGAGCTCCACCCGTGCGCCGAGCCGTTCGAGCGTCGCTTCCTGCCGCGCCACCACCTCGGAAAGCTCCTCAACCGTGCGGGTGAGCTCGGCGAGGTGGCGCTCGATGCGTTCCTGCCGCTCGTCCTCATCCGTCGCCATCGCCGCTGCGCCTCCTGTAGTGGTCGAGCACGAAGACCCGGATCGCCGAGGCCAGCCCGGCCTCTGCGCCGCGCGCCGTGTCGATTTCCGCGGCGAGCGCATTGATCGTGCGGCCCCGCTCCGCCGCGATCTTCCGGAACGCCTGCCAGAACGGCTCTTCCAGCGAGACCGAGGTGCGGTGGCCCCGCAGCGTCAGCGAGCGCTTGACCGGACGGGCGCTCATTCCTCGCGCTTCATCCCCTCGATCGCGCGGAAGATGCGGTCGGCCTCCGCGCGGGCCTGTGCCTTTTCGGCCCTGGTGCGGCCGAAAGCCACCGCGTTCTCGTCGGCCTGCCGCTTCGCCTCGGTCCGGGCCTTCGCCTTGCGGTAGCGGTTCAGGTTGATCGGCTGATCGGCCATGTCGCGCCTCCCTTCAGGCGGGCTTCGGCCCGATCATCGTCTCGGGCCGGACCACGCGCTCGAAGGTCGCCTCGTCCACGAAGCCGAGGCGGATCGCCTCTTCCTTCAGGGTCGTACCGTTCTTGTGGGCGGTCTTGGCGACGGTGGTGGCGTTGTCATAGCCGATCTCGGGCGCGAGCGCGGTCACCAGCATCAGCGACTCGCGCATCAGCCGGTCGATCCGCGCCTCGTCGGCCCGAAGCCCTTCGACCAGATTGTCGGTGAAGGCAGAGCAGGCGTCGCCGATCAGCTGCATGGACTGCAGCACGTTGTAGGCCATCATCGGCTTCATGACGTTCAGCTCGAAATGCCCCTGGCTGCCGGCGAAGCCCAC
>NZ_JAWLFS010000303.1:0-3072 GCF_041685465.1 Rhodosalinus sp.
GAGGCGCTTTCCGAGACGCCGCGCGGCGCGGGTGGCTTCGGCTCGACGGGGCGCGGCTGATGCTTCTGGTTCTCGGACTGGCCGCGCTGATCTGGTTCGGCGGCGGGCTTCTCGGCCAGCCCCGGCAGGCGCGGGCGTTGCTCCTCGGGCTGCTCTACATCGCCGTGCTGATGGTGCAGGTGGCGCTGCCCGACGGGCATCCGCTGCGCCTCGCCACCGGGGGATCGCCCGCGCTCTGGCTGCTCATCGGCGGCTTCGGGGCGCTCGGGGCGGCCTATGGCCTCGGCGTGCGGCGGTTGAAGGGCCGCGCCGTCGAGAAGGAGGCCGCCGAGGCCCCCGCGCCCCGCCCCGACGCGATGAGCGAGGCGGAACTCGACCGCTACGCGCGCCACATCGTGCTGCGCGAGCTCGGCGGGCCGGGGCAGAAGGCGCTGCGCGGCGCGCGGGTGCTCGTCGTGGGCGCGGGCGGGCTTGGCGGGCCGGCGCTTCAGTATCTCGCGGCGGCGGGCGTCGGGACCGTCGGCGTGATCGACGACGACACGGTGGAGAACGCCAACCTGCACCGGCAGGTCGTGCACCGCGATGCCGACATGGGGATGCCCAAGGTCTTTTCGGCGAAGGCTGCGCTCGTCGCGCAGAACCCGCATGTGACCGTGCGGCCCTACAACCGGCGCCTCACGGCGGAGATCGCGGAGGAGCTCTTCGGGGATTACGACGTTATCCTCGACGGCTCCGACAATTTCGCGACGCGCGAGCTCGTCAACCGCGCGGCGGTCGCGGCAGGCAAGCCGCTCGTCTGGGGCGCGATCACGCAGTGGGAGGGGCAGCTCGCGGTCTTCGACCCGGCAGAGGGCGGGCCGTGTTACGCCTGCCTCTTCCCCGAGCGCCCGGCGCCGGGCCTTGCGCCCGGCTGTGCCGAGGCCGGGGTCGTCGGACCGCTGCCGGGCGTGGTGGGCACGATGATGGCCGTCGAGGCGATGAAGGTGATCACCGCCGCCGGCCGGCCGCTGTTGGGGCGGCTCATGCTGTACGATGCGCTTTATGCCGAGGCGCGCGTGATCTCGGTCGCGCGCCGGCCCGGCTGCCCGGTCTGCGGCGGCGCGACCCCGGAGGAGTAGGGCCCAAGCGGTTTGAAAACCGCTTGCGCAAGGCGCTTGCAAGCGCCTTGCGCATCGCCTGCCGTCCGGGCCGGCCCGCGCCACGGCGCGCCCTGCGAAGGGCGGGCCGCACCGGAACCATGCGCCGTGTCGCGGTGGCGCGTGAGCCGGTGCGCCGCGGGCGACGGCAGGGCAGGACCAGCCGCGCCGGGCCGCTGCGGCCGCCCCGCGCCGAGCAGCGCGCGCCATCTTGACAGGGCGGCTGGCTTTGCGTATCTCGCTCCCGTTAGCACTCGTGATGAGTGAGTGCTAATACCCCGGGAGCGAGGGGTCATTTTCAACCTTTGAGCAAGGAGCCTCAAGGATGGCATTCAAACCGCTTCATGACCGTGTGCTGGTTCGCCGCGTCGAGAGCGACGACAAGACCGCAGGCGGCGTGATCATCCCCGACAGCGCCAAGGAAAAGCCCCAGGAGGGCGTGGTCGTCGCCGTGGGCGCCGGTGCACGCGACGACGACGGTGACCGGATCGGGATGGACGTCAAGGAAGGCGATCACATCCTCTTCGGCAAGTGGTCGGGCACCGAGGTGACCGTCGACGGCGAAGAGCTGCTGATCATGAAGGAAACCGACATCCTCGGGATTCTC
The DNA here is from genome assembly GCF_041685465.1 of Rhodosalinus sp. Lineage (NCBI taxonomy): Bacteria > Pseudomonadati > Pseudomonadota > Alphaproteobacteria > Rhodobacterales > Paracoccaceae > Rhodosalinus > Rhodosalinus sp. Next base: position 1,744 of record NZ_JAWLFS010000303.1, read on the forward strand.
GAGGGCAGCTCGGCGGCGCAGGCGGCCTGATCCCGGCCCGACGCCCACCCCTTCGGATCAACCCTGACATCAGGAGAGAACACGCATGTCTGCAAAGGACGTGAAATTCGAGACGAACGCCCGCGACAAGATGCTCAAGGGCGTCAACACCCTCGCCGACGCGGTGAAGGTGACCCTCGGCCCCAAGGGCCGCAACGTGGTGCTGGAGAAGTCCTTCGGCGCGCCCCGGATCACCAAGGACGGCGTCACCGTCGCCAAGGAGATCGAGCTCGAGGACAAGTTCGAGAACATGGGCGCGCAGATGGTGAAGGAAGTCGCCTCGCGCACCAACGACGAGGCGGGTGACGGCACCACCACCGCGACCGTGCTCGCGCAGGGCATCGTCAAGGAAGGCATGAAGGCCGTGGCCGCCGGCATGAATCCGATGGACCTCAAGCGCGGCATCGATCTGGCCTGCAACAAGGTCGTGGAGCACATCAAGTCGGCGGCACGCCCGGTCGAGGGCTCCGACGAGGTCGCCCAGGTCGGCACCATCTCGGCCAACGGCGAGAGCGACATCGGCCAGATGATCGCCGATGCCATGCAGAAGGTCGGCAACGAGGGTGTGATCACCGTCGAAGAGAACAAGGGCATGGAGACCGACGTCGAAGTCGTCGAGGGCATGCAGTTCGACCGTGGCTACCTCTCGCCCTACTTCGTCACCGACTCCGAGAAGATGGTGGCCGACCTCGAGGACTGCCTCATCCTCCTGCACGAGAAGAAGCTCTCCTCGCTGCAGCCGCTGGTGCCGCTCCTCGAGCAGGTCATCCAGAGCCAGAAGCCGCTGCTGATCGTGGCCGAGGACGTCGAGGGCGAGGCGCTCGCGACGCTCGTGGTCAACAAGCTGCGCGGCGGCCTGAAGATCGCCGCCGTCAAGGCGCCCGGCTTCGGTGATCGCCGCAAGGCCATGCTGCAGGACATCGCGATCCTGACCGGCGGGCAGGTCATCTCCGAAGACCTCGGCATGAAGCTCGAGAACGTCACGATGGACATGCTCGGCTCGGCCAAGAAGGTGAACATCACCAAGGACGAGACCACGATCGTCGACGGCAACGGCGACAAGGCCGAGATCGAGGCCCGCGTCAGCCAGATCCGTCAGCAGATCGAGGACACCACCAGCGACTACGACCGCGAGAAGCTCCAGGAGCGCGTGGCCAAGCTCGCAGGCGGCGTCGCCGTGATCCGCGTCGGCGGCATGACCGAGGTCGAGGTCAAGGAGCGCAAGGACCGCGTCGACGACGCGCTCAATGCGACCCGGGCCGCGGTGCAGGAAGGCATCGTCGTCGGCGG
>NZ_JAWLFS010000069.1:0-12694 GCF_041685465.1 Rhodosalinus sp.
ACCACCTGCATCTGCCGCGCCAGCGGGCCGAGCTGTGCCTCGCGGCGCGCGACGAGATGCAGCACCGCGCGCCGGGCCGAGCGCGGCCCGAGGCCGGGCAGCTTCGCCATCATCTCGATGAGGCGTTCGATCTCGCTGGGCTGGGTCATGCGCCGGCGCCGCGGGCGGGCCGGTTCAGAACGGCAGCTTCATGTCGGCGGGCAGGCCCATCTCCTCGGTCAGCTTCTGCATCTGCTCCTGCGCGGCATCGCTGGCCTTGGTCTGCGCTTCCTTGATCGCGGCGAGGATCAGGTCCTCGACCACCTCCTTGTCCTCGCCCGAGAAGATCGAGGGGTCGATGTCGAGCGAGGTGAGCTCGCCCTTGAGGGTGGAGACGGCCTTGACGAGCCCGCCGCCCGCCTCGCCGGTGACGGTCATGGCCTTCATCTCTTCCTGCAGTTCCGCCATGCGCTCCTGCATCTGCTTGGCGGCCTGCATCATCTTGGCCATGTCGCCCATCTGGCCCAGTCCCTTGAACATCTCAGGCTCTCCCGGTGGTGGGTTGCGTTGCGGTCTAGATACGTATGCGCCGCGGGCCAGGCAAGGCAGGGGCCGGGCAGGGCGTGGTCAGTCCTCCTCGAAGGGGTCCCACTCCTCCTCGACCTCCGGCAGCGCCTCCTCCGAGGCGGCCTCGGCTGCGGTCGGGGCGGGGTGGACCGCCGTCACCTTCGCCTTCGGAAAGGCGGCGTAGACCGCCTGCATGAGGGGATGGCCGTGGAGCGCGGCCGCGCGCGCCTCGGCGGCGGTCGGCCCGCCGCCCTCGTTGACGACCGTCACCGACCAGCGCGCGCCGGTCCATTCCTTCAGCCGGCGTGCGAGCTCGGGGATCAGCCCGTCGGGTGCATCCGGCGTGAGTTCGGCCTCGATCCGTCCGGGGCGGTAGGCGGCTGGCTTCAGGCAGTGTTCCACGTCGTAGAGGAGCTTGAGTTCGCCCTGCGCACGGATGAGCTCCACCACGTCCTCGAAACGCGGATAGGCCCAGAGCGTCTCGGGCGCCTCGGCGGGGGCGAGCGCGGCCTGCGGGCCGCCCGAGGGCGCCTGCGGCGGGGCCGAGGGCGCCTGCGGCGGGGCGGTGCCCTGCACCGCGGGGCCGCGCGGGGGCGCGCCGGGGCCGGACGGGCCGCTGCCCGGGCCGGGGGGCGGCGGCTGATCCTGCAGCCGGCGCAGCAGGTCCTCCGGCGCGGGCAGCTCGGCGACATGCGTGAGCCGGATCACCGCCATCTCGGCGGCCATCATCGGGTTGGGCGCGATCGCCACTTCCTCGAGCGCCTTGAGCAGCATCTGCCACATGCGCGTGAGCGCGCGCATCGGCAGCCGCTCGGACAACTCCTGCCCGCGGCGGCGTTCCTCGGGGGCGACGGTGGGATCGTCGGCGGCACCGGGGGTGACCTTCACCACGCTGATCCAGTGCGTGATCTCGGCGAGATCGCGCAGGACAGCCGCCGGGTCCGCCCCCTCGGCGTATTGCGCGGAAAGCTCCTCGAGCGCGGCGTCGGCCTTGCCCTCCATGATGCGCTCGAAGAGGTCGAGCACCCGGCCCCGGTCGGCGAGGCCGAGCATCGCGCGCACCTCCTCGGCGGTGGTCGCGCCCTCGCCATGCCCGATCGCCTGATCGAGAAGCGAGGTGGCGTCGCGGGCCGACCCCTCCGCCGCGCGGGCAATGAGGGCGAGCGCGCCGTCCTCGATCTCCGCGCCCTCGGCCGCGGCGATGCGGCGCAGCATCCCGGTCATCACCTCGGGCTCGATGCGGCGCAGGTCGAATCGCTGGCACCGCGACAGCACCGTCACCGGCACCTTGCGGATCTCGGTTGTGGCGAAGATGAACTTCACGTGCTCGGGCGGCTCCTCCAGCGTCTTGAGGAGCGCGTTGAAGGCCGAGGTGCTGAGCATGTGCACCTCGTCGATGACGTAGACCTTGTAGCGCGCCGATGCGGCGCGGTAGCGCACCGACTCGATGATCTCGCGCACGTCGCCGACGCCGGTGTTGGAGGCCGCGTCCATCTCGAGGACATCGACATGCCGGCCCTCGGAAATCGCGGTGCAGTGCTCGCAGACGCCGCAGGGCGCGGTGGTCGGCCCGCCGGTGCCGTCCGGGCCGATGCAGTTGAGCCCCTTGGCGATGATCCGGGCGGTGGTGGTTTTCCCCGTGCCGCGGATGCCGGTCATGATGAAGGCCTGCGCGATGCGGTCGGCCCTGAAGGCGTTCTCCAGCGTGCGCACGACCGCGTCCTGCCCGACGAGATCGGCGAAGGTCTCGGGCCGGTATTTCCGGGCGAGAACCTGGTAGCCGCCGGTCTGCGTCTCGGACATGCTCGCTCGCTCCTCGGGGATTCGCGGACGCCGTCAGACTAGGGGGCGCCGGCCGCGAGTTCCACCGCCACCTCGGGGGCACCTCGGCGAGATCCTTGCGGTCGCGCATCCTGGGGGAGGGGCTGGCGCGGCGGCCCGGCGCCGCGACGGGGTGAGAGGTTGGCAAGCGACCCAAGCGGGGCTCGTTACGGCTGCTTCCTTCCGGACCTGACCGGGTTGGCGAGGCGCTTGCCCGCACCAACCTCTCAATGCCGGATGTAACGACGCGGCGGCGCGCCCGCAAGGGCCGGGCGCGCCGCGTTCACAGATGCAGGCGCAGGCGCAGGAAGCCGTCCCCGTCCGTGCCCATATCCTCAGGGGCGAAGGACGTGATGGCGTCGAGGTGGCGCCGCGCCGCGGGCGTGGTGGCGAGCACGGCGGTCGCCCCCGGCATCGGCGCGAAGGCGTAGGCGGGCGTCGGGTCGGGATCGAGCGGCCCGCGCGCGGCGAGCGCGTCGAGCGTCTCCCGATTCGCGACGCGCCGGGGCAGGGGCACGACGGCCTCTGCCGGCGCCTCCCCGGCCCCAAGGCGGTGGCTGTTCGTGGCCAGCAGGAAGCGCGCATCCGGCGCGACCTCCTGCCCGTCGCGCACCACCCGGCGCAGGCGCGCCGGGTCTTCGGGCGGCGCGGCCAGGTCGATCTCGGCCGTCACCCCCGCGATCATGTCGAGCATGTAGCCCCGCGCGCCAGCCGCGAGGAGCGGGGCGTCCCGTGCGCCGGGCGCGACGCTGCCGAAGAGCGCCGCGGCGCGCGCGAGCCAGCGCCGCAGGTCCGTGCCCGTGACCACGAGCGCGCGCAATTCGTTCGGGAAGGGATAGAGCTCGTTCAGGTGACGGGTAAGGAGCGGACCGGGGGGGATGTCGGTGAAATGCCCGGGTCCTGCCAGCCCGCCCGCCCGGAAAGGAGCTGCGGCGGAGACGACCGGAAGGCTCTCCCAGGTCGTGCCCTGAACCGCTTCGGCAAGCCAGAGCCGCTGCGCCTCGGCCACCGCCTGCACTGCAGGGGCGCGACCGAGCGCGGCGAAATGGGTGTGAAGGGCCACACGGCTCCGGCCCGCCGGTCGGCGGATGCGGGCGACCGTGGCGGCCTGCGCGGGGGCCAGCCGGTTCAGCAGGGGCGCGGCGCCCGCATCTCCGCCAGCGTGTGCGAGCCGCCCGTGGCCCCCGGTGGCGCGCCATCGGCCGCGGTCGCGGGCGAGCGCGAGTTCGATCACGCCGAGGGACCGCCCGCCCGCGCCGGGCATGGCCGCGGGCACACCGTGCAGCCGCCCCGCGGCCGGGTCGACTCCTGGCGCCGCGGCGTGGTCCCGGCCCGGAAAGGCGAGATGGGTGTGCCCGGCGACGAGCGCATCGATCCCCTCGACTTCGGCGACCGCGAGCGCCGCGTTTTCCGCCTCCAGCGCGGTCGCCTCGGGGTCGATGCCGGCGTGGGCCAGGACGATCACCACCTCCGCCCCTGCCGCGCGCAGTTCCGGGATGCGGCGGCGGGCGGCCGCGGCCATGTCCTCGACCTGCAGATCGGCGCCGAAATGATGCGCGTTCCAGCGCGCGACGCCCGGCGTCGTGAGGCCGAGAACCCCCACGCGCAGCGGATGCCGCGCACCTGCGCCATCGGCGATCTCGCGCTCCAGAACGGCGAAGGGGGGCAGGAAGGGCGTGCCGTCCGCGCCGGCCACGTTGCCGAGCACCACCGGCGCAGCCGCCTCGGCCGCGAAGCGGCGTGCGGCGGCGAGGCCGAAATCGAAATCATGGTTGCCCAGCGTCGCGGCATCGTAGCCGAGCGCCCGGAGGGCCTCGGCCACCGGCATCGGCCCCTCGGCCTGCGTGCCCGTTTCGGCCAGTGGCGTCCCCTGCAGGATGTCGCCGTTGTCGAAGAGAAGCGTGGCCCCCGGCCCGGTGCGCAGCCGTGCCATGACCGGCGCGAGCGCGGCGAGGCCGGCGCCCGGCGCGGGGCAGTCTGACAGGTAGTCGTAGCCGAGCAGATTGCCGTGCAGATCGCTCGTCGCGATCAGGCGCAGATGCGCCTCGCCGGCACGGAGCCGGCCGAAGATCTCGGTGTCGGGCTTCACGTCGGACCGATGAGCCCCTCGGATAGGTTTCGCAGGCAACGATTGCCATCCATGGCAGACTAGCCCCGTCGCGTCGAGCGTTCAACCTTCGGTTGCATTTTCGCGCGCGTGACGGGCGTTTTCACCTCTGGTCACGGCCGGCCCGGCGTGCGAAGCCCGCGCCCATGCGGATCGCGGAACAGGTGACTTTCGGTGGCTCGGCCCTCGACCGGGCGGATGCGTTGCGGACCGATGCGGCGGCGCTTGACCGCATGCGCCACGATCCGCGGACGCGCGCGGTCGCGCTCTGGCGCGGCAAGCCCCTCGTCGCGGGGGCGGCGCGGGATCGGCTGGCGCGGCTGCCGCTCGATCATCCGGCGCTCGCGGAGGCCCCGACCGATCTGCTTCTCGGCTGCGAGGACGGGGCCGCCGTCTTTGCGGCCGATCTGTCCGCATGGGACCCGCCGGAAGGGCTGCCGGAGACGCTCGGCGCCTTCGCCGACCCGAGCGAGCAACGCCACCCTGCGCTGCCGGAGGATCACGCTTTCGCCGAGCTGCGCACGCACATGGTGACCCTCGGCCCGCGCGACGCGGAACTCGCGGCGACGGCGCGGGGGCTGCTCGGCTGGCACCGCAGCCACGGTTTCTGCGCCCGCTGCGGCGGGCCGAGCGCACCGGAGCGGGCCGGCTGGATGCGCCGATGCACGGCCTGCGGCGCGGCGCATTTCCCGCGCACCGATCCGGTGGTCATCATGCTGGTCACGCGCGGCGAACACGCGCTCGTCGGGCGCTCGCCGGGCTTTCCCGAGGGGATGTATTCGCTCCTCGCCGGCTTCATCGAGCCGGGCGAGACGGTTGAGGCCGCCGTGCGCCGCGAGGTCTCCGAGGAGAGCGGCATCGCCGTGGGGCGCGTCGGTTACCTTGCGAGCCAGCCGTGGCCCTTTCCCTCCTCGCTCATGCTGGGCTGTCACGCCGAGGCGACGAGCGGCGAGATCCGCGTCGATCCGACCGAGCTCGAGGATGCGATCTGGATCACGCGGCGCGAGTTGCAGGACGTCTTCGCGGGCGTGCACCCCCGCCTGACCGCGCCGCGGGGCGGTGCGATCGCGGGGTTCCTGCTGCGCGCGTGGCTCGCCGACCGTCTGGACTGAGCGCGCGATGGAGCTCGCGGCGCAGACCGAGATCGCGCTTTCCCCCGGGGACGCCTTCGATGCGCTTTCGGCCCTGCCGCCCATGGAGCACCTTGCCCGGCATCGCGCGCTCGAGGTCACGCGGCTCGACGACACGCCCGCGCTCGAATTGGGCGCGCGATGGCGCCTCGCCTTCGCGCTCGCCGGGCGGCACCATGCGATCATCGTGCGCCTCGCGCGGGTGGAGCGGCCGGGGCTCCTGCTGTTCGAAAGCCGCGGCGAGGCGCTCACCGCCCGGACGCGGCTGGTGCTCATGCCGGGCGCCGGTGCGCGCACGCACCTGCGCGTCGCCCTCGCGCCCGAGGCGCGCGGCCTCGCCGGGCGGGTGGCGCTGCAGGCGGCGCGGCTGCGCCGGGAGCGCATCGAGGACGGGCTCGCCGCGCGGCTCGACGCCTACGCCCGGCGGCTCGAGGGGCACGCCGGCTGAGCGGCCTCAGCGTTCGTGCCGCATCGGATGGGCCGGATAGACGCCGAGAATCGTCAGCGTGTCGGTGAAATAGTCGAGCTCGTCGAGGGCGAGGCGGACCGCCGGGTCGTCGGGATGCCCCTCGATGTCGGCATGGAACTGCGTCGCGTGGAAGGAGCCGCCGACCATGTAGCTCTCCAGCTTGGTCATGTTGACGCCGTTCGTGGCGAAGCCGCCGAGCGCCTTGTAGAGCGCCGCGGGAATGTTGCGCACGCGGAAGACGAAGCTGGTCATCATGCCATGCGTGCCGCGCCGGGCGAGGTCCGGCTCGCGCGCCATGACGAGGAACCGGGTGGTGTTGGTGCTCTGGTCCTCGATGTGGCGGGCGAGCACGTCGAGGCCGTAGATCTCGGCGGCGAGGTCGCCGGCGAGCGCCGCGAGCGCGGGCTCTCCCGCTTCGGCCACGTGGCGCGCCGAGCCGGCGGTGTCGGCGCCCGTGACGCGGTGAATCCCGTGCGCGCGCAGGAAGTTGCGGCACTGCCCGAGGAGCATCGTGTGGCTCATCGCGCGCTCGATCCGCGCGAGCGGCGTGCCGGGCAGGGCGAGAAGATTGATGTGCACGCGCACGAATGCCTCGTCCACGATGTGCAGCCCCGACCCCGGCAGCAGCGCGTGGATGTCGGCCACGCGGCCGAAGGTGGAATTCTCCACGGGCAGCATGGCGAGTTCGGCCGAGCCGTCGCGCACCGCTTCCATGGCATCCTCGAAGGTGCGGCAGGGCAGCGCCTCGAGCTCCGGCCGGGCGTCGTGGCAGGCCTGATGCGAGTAGGCGCCGGGCTCGCCCTGGAACGCGATGCGTGCGGTCATGTCCCTGTCCGTAAAAGATCCCCCCGCGAGGGGCCATTTGGTCGCGCCCTCTACACCTTGCGCCCCGAGGGTGGAACCCTATAGATACCGCGCGACGGATAGCGGGAGAGAGACGGCGACCCATGCTTGACACCATGACGTTCACAAAGGTTCTCGGCGGCTTCTGCGGGGCCCTGCTCGTCTTTCTCCTCGGGAGTTGGGCGGCCGAGTCGATCTACCGCGTCGGCACATACGGCGAAGATACTGCCGCCTATGTGATCGACACAGGCGAGGAAGAGGCGGATGCCGCGGACTCCGGGGCCGAGGACGGCGAAGCCGACGAGACGGCCGAGACCGAGACGGCGTTCGTCGATCTGGTCGCGCAGGCGGACGCGTCCGCCGGCGAGGCCGTCTGGCGCCAGTGCGCGGCCTGCCACGCGATCGAGGACGAGCGCAACGGCGTCGGCCCGCACCTCAACGAGCTGATCGGCCGCGAGATCGCCGCGGTCGACGGGTTCCGCTACTCCGGCGCGCTGCCCGAAGAGGGTGAGTGGACGTGGGAAAACCTCGACCCATGGCTGGAAGCCCCGCAGGATTGGGCGTCGGGCACCTCGATGGCCTACGGTGGCGTAAAGGACGACGAGGATCGCGCCAACGTGATCGCCTACATCTACAGCTTCACCGAGGGCGCGGAACTGCCGTCGGCTGAGGACGCGGCCGACGCGGCACCTGCCGAGGAGGAGGCGACGGAGACCGAGGAGGCGGCCGCCGAAGACGAGGCGCCGGCGAGCGAGGACGCCGCGTCCGAGGAAGACGCGTCTGCCACGGAAGAAACGGAAACGGCGGCTGCCGACACCGAGGCGCCGGCCGAGGAGGACGCCGCCGAAGAGGGCGCCGCCGAGGAGGACGCCGCCGAAGAGGGCGCCGCCGAGGAGGCCGAGGCCGAGTCGGACGCACGGGAAGAGACCGAGACCGCCGACGCCACCGAGGACGAGGCCGCCGACGGTGGCGAGATGTCCGAGTTCGCGCAGGCCGTGGCGAATGGCGACGTCGACAACGGTGAGGCCGTATTCCGCCAGTGTCAGGCCTGCCATGTCGCGGATCAGGAGCAGAACCGCGTCGGCCCGCATCTCGTGGACGTCATCGGTCGCGAGATCGGTTCGGTCGATGGCTTCCGCTACTCCGGCGCGCTGCCCGAGGGCGAGTGGACCGTGGACGAGATGAACGCCTGGCTCGAGGCGCCGCGCGACTATGCCCCTGGTACGTCGATGGCCTATGCCGGTTTGCGCGACATGCAGGATCGCGCCGACCTCGTGGCCTGGCTCGAGTCGCTCCAGGACTGAGCGCCGCCCGCGCCGCACGTCAGACCGCCGCGCCCGGGCCATGGGCGCGGCGGGTTTCGTTTGCGCCGGGCGCGGCGCATCCCGCTCGGCTCACGCATTCGCAACTTGAACCGCCCGTGCATGGCAATCTAGCGTATGCGCACCATCTTCTCGAAGACCATCGCCCCCGTGACCGGCACCCGGAGGACCCGCCCCATGCCCGTATCCGACCGCGCCTGCGCGCCGCGCCCCCGCCTCGCCCTTGCTGCCGCGATCGCGGCGCTGGCGGGCGCCGCCTGGAGCCAGCCGGAGACGCCGCGCTTCACGCCGGAGCCGAGCGAGGCGGCGCTGGAGCAGGGCGCCGACGATGTCGTGGTCAGCCACGGCTACAACTTCTTCGGCGAATTGAGCTATCCGCCGGATTTCGAGCATTTCGACTACGTGAACCCCGACGCGCCGAAGGGCGGCGAGATTTCGCTCTGGGCGCCCGGCACCTTCGATTCGATGAACCCCTATTCGCGCCGGGGGCGCGCCGGGCGCTACTCGTGGATGATGTACGAGTCGCTCCTTGGCGAGATGCCGGCCAGCGGCGCGGGCCTGCCCGCGGACCGGATCGGCGAATCCTACGGGCTTCTGGCGTGGAAGGTGGAGCATGACCCGGGCAAGACCTGGGCGATCTTCCACATGCGCCCCGAGGCGCGGTTTTCCGACGGCACGCCGCTGACGGCGCACGACGTGGTCTTCAGCCACGAGCTTCTGCTGGATCAGGGGCTTCCGAGTTACGCGCAGGCCGTCAGCCGCCGTGTCCTTTCGTCGGAGGCGCTGGACGACCACACCGTCAAGTTCACCTTCGCCGAGGGGATCTCGCGGCGCTCGCTCATCGACCAGGTGGGCGGCGTGCCCATCTGGTCCGAGGCCTGGTTCGACGAGACCGGCGCGCGTCTCGACGAGCCGCGGCTCGAGGCGCCGGTGGGCTCGGGACCTTACGTGATCGAGGAGGTGGACGCGAACCGCTCCATCACCTACCGGCGCAATCCGGACTACTGGGGCTGGCACCTGCCGATCAACAAGGGACGGCACAACTTCGACCGGATTCACGTCGAGTATTTTGCCGACGACAACGCGGCCTTCGAGGCCTTCAAGGCGGGTGTCTACACCTTCCGCGCCGAGGGCAACTCCCGCAAGTGGGCGACGGGCTACGATTTCGGCGCGGTGGACGATGGACACGTCGTGCTGGACGAGTTGCCCGACGGGACGCCGCCGACACCCACGGGGATCGTCTTCAACCTCGGCGAGGAAATCTTCCAGGACAAGCGCGTCCGCGAGGCGATCTCGCTGGCCTACAACTTCGAGTGGACCAACGATTCGCTTCAGTACGGGCTCTTCGAGCAGCGCCATTCCTTCGTGCAGGATACGCCGCTCATGGCAGAGGGGCCGCCGGAGGGCGCGGAGCTCGACTTCCTGCAGTCGCTGGAGAATGTCGAGATCCCGGCCGCCGTGCTGGAGGAGCCCGCGCGCCGCGCGCACAGCTCGAGCGAGGACCGGCTCGTGGACCGGCGCAACCTGCGCCGGGCGATGGGGCTACTGGACGAAGCGGGCTGGGCCGTGGACGAGGACGGCGTGCGCCGCAACGCCGACGGGGAGGCGCTGAGCCTCGATTTCCCGATTTCGTCATCCTCCTCGGCGACGCTCGAATCGGTCGTCGAGACCTTCGCGCAGAACCTCGGACGCATGGGGGTCGACATCAGCGTGGAGCGGATCGACCCCTCGCAGTATACCCAGCGCACGCGCGACAGGGACTACGATCTCATCTTCGATGATTACCGCGCGTTCCTGCAGGCGGGCACCGGGCTCATGCAGATGTACGGCTCGGGCGAGGCCGAGTTCAGCCTGTTCAACCCGGCGGGCCTCGCCAGTCCGCTGGTCGACGCGGTGATCGAGGCCGCGCTCGACACCGACAGCCGCGAAGAGGAGGCGGCGGCGCTGACCGCGCTCGACCGGGTGCTCCGGCACGAGTTCTTCATGGTGCCCGTCTGGTACAACGACAGCCACTGGGTCGCCTACTGGGATCAATACGCTCACCCCGAGGAGATGCCGCCCTACGCGCTCGGCACGCTGGATTTCTGGTGGTACGACGCCGAGGGCGCCGAGGCGCTGCGCGACGCCGGCGCACTGAGGTGATCCCGGCATGAGCGCCTATATCCTCCGCAGGCTCTTGCTGATCCTCCCGACGCTTCTCGGGATCATGATCATCAACTTCACGCTGGTGCAGTTCGTGCCGGGCGGGCCGGTGGAGCAGATGATCGCGCAGATGCAGGGACAGGGCGACGTCTTCGAGGGCTTCTCCGGCGCGGGCGAGGACACGGGAAGCGCCTCCGCCGAAGAGCTCGAGGGCTACGCCGGCGCGCGGGGCCTGCCGCCGGAGTTCATCGAGGAGCTCGAATCGCAGTTCGGCCTCGACAAGCCGCCGCTGGAGCGCTTCTTCGGCATGCTCTGGGACTACATGCGCCTCGATTTCGGCGAGAGCTACTTCCGCAAGATCGGCGTGACCGAGCTCATCCTCGAGAAGATGCCGGTCTCCATCTCGCTCGGGCTCTGGTCCACGCTGATCGCCTATCTGGTCTCCATCCCCCTCGGCATCCGCAAGGCGGTGAAGGACGGCACGCCCTTCGACCACTGGACGAGCGGCGCGATCATCGTGGCCTACGCGATCCCGGGGTTCCTCTTCGCGATCCTGCTTCTGGTGCTGCTCGCAGGGGGGAGCTACCTGCAGATATTCCCGTTGCGCGGCCTGACCTCCGAGAACTGGGAGGAGCTGAGCCTCTGGGGCAAGATCGCGGACTACGCCTGGCACATCACCTTGCCGGTGGCGGCCTCCACGATCTCGGCCTTCGCGACGCTGACGCTGCTGACGAAGAACTCCTTCCTCGACGAGATCAAGAAACAATACGTCATCACCGCCCGCGCCAAGGGCGCGAGCGAGCGACGCGTGCTTTACGGCCACGTCTTCCGCAACGCGATGCTGATCGTGATCGCGGGCTTCCCCGCGGTCTTCATCGGCGTCTTCTTCACCGGGAGCCTCATCATCGAGACGATCTTCAGCCTCGACGGCCTCGGCCGGCTCGGATTCGAGGCGGCGGTGGCGCGCGATTACCCGGTGATCTTCGGAACGCTCTTCATCTTCGGGCTGATCGGGCTGATCGTCGGCATCCTCTCGGACCTGATGTATGTCGCGGTCGATCCGCGCATCGACTTCGAGAAGCGGGTGGGCTGAGCCATGCAGGACCGCGCGCCGGACGTGACCCCCACCCCGACCGAAGAGGCACTGCCCTACAAGGAGCGGATGCCCGGCCACATGGCACCCGCGCCGGTCGCGCCGCCGCAAAAGCGCAGCTGGCTCTCGCCGCTCAACCAGCGGCGCTGGCGCAACTTCAAGGCCAACCGCCGCGCCTACTGGTCGCTCATCATCTTCTCGGTGCTCTTCGGGCTGTCGCTCTTTGCCGAGTTCATCGCCAACGACAAGCCGATCCTCGTCAGCTACCGCGGCGAGATCCGGATGCCGGTCTTCCAGTTCTACTCCGAGGCTGCTTTCGGCGGCGACTTCCAGACCGAGGCGATCTACCGCGATCCGGAGGTGCAGTGCCTGATCGTCACAGGCGGGCTCGGCGACTGCTTCGTGGAGCCCGAGGCGCTGATCGAGGATGCCGGGGACGGCACGGTGAACGGCTCCGCGATCGAGAAGGGCTGGCTCCTCTGGCCGCCGATTCCCTATGCCTACAACACCGTCGTCGACCGCCCCGGCGCCGCGCCCCTGCCGCCCAACGGCGAGAACCTGCTCGGCACCGACGACACCAAGCGCGACGTGCTCGCGCGGATCATCTACGGCTTCCGCCTGTCGATCCTCTTCACGCTGATCGTGACGGTGCTGGCCTCGACAGTGGGGATCGTCGCGGGCGCGGTGCAGGGATTCTTCGGCGGATTGCTGGATCTGATCTTCCAGCGGATCATCGAGATCTGGCAGGCGACGCCGGCGCTTTACATCATCATCATCCTTTTCGCGATCCTCGGGCGAAGTTTCTGGTTGCTGGTGATCCTTACCGTGCTTTTCGGCTGGACCGCGCTCGTCGGTGTCGTGCGGGCCGAGTTCCTGCGCGCGCGCAACCTCGAATACGTGCGCGCGGCACGGGCGCTCGGCGTCAGCAACTGGACGATCATGTTCCGCCACATGCTGCCCAACGCGATGGTGGCCACGCTGACCATGCTGCCCTTCATCGTGACCGGCACCATCGCGACGCTGGCGGGGCTCGACTTCCTCGGCTTCGGGCTGCCCTCCTCGGCGCCCTCGCTCGGCGAGCTCACGCTTCAGGCGAAGCAGAACCTGCAGGCGCCGTGGCTCGCCTTCACCGCCTTCTTCACCTTCGCGATCATGCTGTCGCTGCTCGTCTTCATCTTCGAAGGGGTGCGCGACGCCTTCGACCCGAGAAAGACCTTCCAG
>NZ_JAWLFS010000304.1:0-3054 GCF_041685465.1 Rhodosalinus sp.
TCCTTGTGCAGCCCGTCGAGCGTGGGCTGGTCGCCGGTGTAGCTGTGCACCGTCGTCATGTAGCCCGTCTCGACCCCGAAGGCGTCGTCGAGCACCTTGACCACCGGGGCGAGGCAGTTCGTCGTGCAGGAGGCGTTCGAGACGATCCGGTCGCCCGCCTCGAGGCTCGCGTGGTTCACGCCGTAGACCACCGTGCGGTCGGCGCCCTTGGCCGGGGCCGAGATCAGCACGCGTTTCGACCCGTTCTCGAGATGCGCCGCGGCCTTGGCGGCGTCGGTGAAGACGCCCGTGCACTCCAGCGCCACGTCGACGTCCGACCACGGCAGCTTCGCCGGATCGCGCTCCGCGGTGACGCGGATGCGCCGCCCGTCCACGACGAGCGCGCCGTCCTCCACCGAGACGTCGGCGGCGAAGCGGCCGTGCAGGCTGTCGTATTTCAGCAGATGCGCGTTTGTTTCCGGCGGGCCGAGGTCGTTGATGGCGACGATCTCCATGTCGTCGCGGGCGTGTTCGACCAGCGCGCGCAGGGCGCAGCGGCCGATGCGTCCGAACCCGTTGATGGCGAGCTTCACTGTCATCGTCGTCTCCTTCTCTGTCTTGCACGTGCTTGCTAGCGCTAACACGACGCTGCGCGGTCATGGGGACGCCGCCGCGCTTCGGCCCGTCAGCGCGCGGCGTCGAGAATGCGTTCCAGCCTGTCCTGTCCGAGGTCCGCGGGGTTGCCCCGCATCGAGGAAGAGGCGCGCGCGGCCGCGGCCACCGCCGGCGCATCCGCCGGGTTCAGGCCGAGCGTGTCGAGCCCCGGCAGCCCCGCCGCCCGCGCCCAGTCGGCGAGCGCGGCCCAGTCCGCCACGCCCAGCGTCTCGCGCAGCATGGCGCGCAGCGTCTCGAGCCGCGCCGCCGTCACCGCGGGAAGGTCCGGCGCCGCCGCGTTCGCGGCCAGCACATGCGGCAGGAGTGCGCCGCAGATCGCGCCGTGCGCCGCACCCGGCGCGTGCCCGCCCACCGGCCCTGCGAGCCCGTGCACCGCGCCGAGCCCCGCGTTGGCGAGCGCGACGCCCCCCGTCAGCGCGACGAGCGCGATGTCGTCGCGGGCATCGGCGTCCTCGCCCTCCGTCAGCCGGGCGAGCGCGGCGAGGCCGCGCGGGATCGCGGGGTGGCAGAGCGCGTCGGTCATCGGGTTGGCGCGGGCCGAGAGCCACGGCTCGATCACCTGCGTCACCGCGTCGAGACCGGAGGCGAGCGTCACGCCGCGCGGCGCGCCGTCCATCAGCGCCGGGTCGATCAGCGCGAGGTCGGGCAGCATCCGCGCGTCGCGCAGGCTCACCTTGCGCCGGGCCTCGGGCACGCCGATCACCGCGTTGCGCGTCGCCTCCGCCCCGGTGCCTGCGGTGGTGGGCAGCGCGGCGAACGGCAGGGGATCGGCGGTGAGCGGCCGGCCCTCGCCCACGACCTCGAGATGCGCGCGCGCCGGCGGCGGCGAGGGCAGGAGCGCCGCGAGCGCCTTGCCGAGGTCGAGCGCCGCGCCGCCGCCGAGCGCCGCCACCGCGTCCGGTGCGGCCGCCCGCGCGTCGTCAAGCGCGGCTTCCAGCATCGGCAGATCGGGTTCGCCCGGGCAGGACACGCGCGCCGCCAGCACGCCCCGCGCGGCGAGCGCCGTGGCCAGCCACTCCGCCCGCGCCGCGTCGGCGCCGTGGACGAGCAGCACCCGCGCGCCCATCGCCGCGATGCGGTCCGGCGCTTCCGCCGCGGTGCCGCGGCCGAAGCGGATCTCGCCGGGGAGCGTCAGTCCGAAGGGCGGGATCGTCATACCGAGAGCGTCGCGCGCACCGCGCGCTGCCACGCGGCATAGCGCGTGTCCCGGGTGGCGACCTCCATCTTGGGCTCGAAGGTGCGCTCCAGCGCCCAGGCCTCGGCGAAGCCCTCCATGTCGGGGCAGACGCCCGCGCGCATCCCGGCGAGCCACGCGGCGCCGAGCGCCGTCGTCTCCAGCACCTCGGGCCGGTCCACCGGCGCGCCGAGGATGTCGGAGAGGAACTGCATCGACCAGTCGCTCGCCGACATGCCGCCGTCCACGCGCAGCGTCGCGATGCCCGCGCCGCCCTCCGCGTCGCCGTTCCAGTCCGCGCGCATCGCCTCCAGCAGGTCGCGGGTCTGGAAGCCCACGCTCTCGAGCGCGGCGCGGGCGAACTCCGCCGGGCCGGATTTCCGCGTCAGCCCGAAGATCGCGCCGCGGCAGTCGGCGTTCCAGTAGGGCGCGCCGAGCCCGGTGAAGGCCGGCACGAGGATGAGCTCCTGTCCGGGGTCGGCCCGTTCGGCGAGCGGCTGCGTCTCGGCGGCGTGGCGGATGATCTGCAGCCCGTCGCGCAGCCATTGCACCACGGCGCCTGCGATGAAGATCGAGCCCTCGAGCGCATAGGTGGGCTTGCCGTCGAGCTGATAGGCGATGGTCGTCAGAAGCCGGTTCTTCGAGACGCAGGGCGTCTCGCCCGTGTTCAGGAGCGCGAAGCAGCCCGTGCCGTAGGTGGATTTCACCATGCCGGGGCGGAAGCACGCCTGCCCGACGGTGGCGGCCTGCTGGTCGCCCGCCACGCCGAGGATCGGGATCGCGCCGCCGAAGAGGTCGGGCCGCGTCTCGCCGTAGTCGGCAGCGCAGTCGCGCACCTCGGGCAGCATCTTCATGGGCACGCCGAGCATCTCGCACATGGTCGAGGACCAGCGGCCCTTGCGGATGTCGTAGAGCAGCGTGCGCGCGGCGTTGGTGGCGTCGGTGGCGTGCACGCGCCCGCCGGTGAGCTTCCAGATCAGGTAGCAATCCACCGTGCCGAAAAGGAGATCGCCCGCCTCGGCCCGCGCGCGGGCGCCCTCCACGGTCTCGAGGATCCAGGCGAGTTTCGTGCCCGAGAAATAGGGATCGAGCAGCAGGCCGGTGCGGTCGCTGACCGTGGGTTCGTGGCCTTCGTCGCGCAGGCGGCGGCACATCCCGGCGGTGCGGCGGTCCTGCCAGACGATGGCGTTATGCACCGGCTCGCCGGTGTGGCGATCCCAGACGAG
>NZ_JAWLFS010000305.1:0-3035 GCF_041685465.1 Rhodosalinus sp.
CACATGAGCCGATTTTTCGAGGAACTCGATTACTGCCCGACGCCGATCGGCGCGCTCAGCCTGCGCCGCCGCCATGATCTGCGGCTCGGCGAGGATGTCTGGGAAATCATGCTCGGTCAGGACTTCCTGATGACGAGCCATTTCACCGCGTCCGAGGTCGCGCTGGGGCGGCTCGGCGTCGCGGCCTGCGGGGGCGACGCGCTCGACATCGTGGTGGGCGGGCTGGGCCTTGGCTACACGGCCGCGGCCGTTCTCGACGAGACGAGGGTCGCGACCCTGCGGGTGGTCGAATATCTCGCGCCCGTGATCGCGTGGCATGAAACCGGGCTCCTGCCGCTCGGCACGCGGGTCGCCGACGATCCGCGGTGCCGGCTGGTGGAGGGGGATTTCTTCGCCATGGCCCGGGGGGAGGGGTTCGATCCGGATCGCCCGGCGCGGCGCTTCGACGCGATCCTCGCGGATATCGACCATGCGCCGGACCACCTGCTCGATCCGCGCAGCGACAGCTTCTATCAGGTCGAGGGGCTGCGCGCGCTGGGGCGCCACCTCAAGCCGGGGGGCATCTTCGGCCTCTGGTCCAACGAAGTGACGGACGCGCGTTTCCTTGACCGGCTGCGCGCGGCTTTCGCCGAGGCCCGGGCCGAACCGGTGACCTTCGACAACCCGCTGACCGGACGGCCCGTCACGCAGACCGTCTATCTCGCGCGGGCCGCGGCGGAATGAGCCTTTCGCGGCCCGACCCCGTGGGGCTGCCCGCCGCCAGGCCCGGCGCCTGCCCGCTCTGCGCGGCGCCGGCCGAGCCGTTCGCCACGATCGAGGGGCGTCGCTATTTCCGCTGCCCTGCCTGCGAGGCGCGGTTTCTCGACCCCGCCCGGCATCCCACGCCAGCCGAAGAGCATGCATGTTACCGGGACCACGAGAACGACCCCGACGACCCGCGCTATCGCCGGTTCCTGTCGAAGCTCGCGGACCCCCTTATCGCGCGGCTTCCGCAGGCGTCCCGCGTGCTCGACTACGGCTGCGGCCCCGGCCCTGCGCTGGCGGCGATGCTGCGCGAGGCCGGGCACGAGGTGGCGCTTTACGACCCGTTCTTCGCGCCCGACCGCGCGCCCCTTGCGGGCATCTACGACGTCGTCACCTGCACCGAGGTGGCAGAGCACTTTCACGCGCCGGCGCGGGAGTTCGAGCGCCTGCGCGGCATGGTGCGCCCGGGCGGGTGGCTGGCCGTGATGACCTGCTTTCAGACCGACGATGCACGCTTCGGGACCTGGCACTACCGCCGCGACCCGACCCATGTCGTGTTCTACCGCGCCGGGACCTTCCGTCACCTCGCGCGGCGGTGGGGCTGGTCCTGCGAAATCCCGGTGAAGGACGTCGCGTTGATGCGCCGGCCGGAGGCGCGCGCGTGACGAGCCGGCATCACGAGGAACGGCTGACCGCCGTTCTCGACGTCGTGCGGCAGAGCGGTGCGGCACGGGTGCTCGATCTCGGCTGCGGCGACGGCGATCTCTTCGTTCGGCTGGTGGAGGACCCGCGATACGAGGAACTGGTGGGCCTCGACATCTGTCGCGCCTCGCTGGATCGCTTGCGCGGCCGGCTGACAGCGTGCGAGCTGCGCGTCCCGCGCCTCGACCTGCGCGAGGCCTCGATGACCGAGCCGCCACCCGATCTGGCGGGCTTCGACTGCGCCCTCCTCGTCGAGACCATCGAGCATCTCGACCCCGGCCACCTGTCCAAGCTGGAGCAGGCCCTGTTCCACAGGATGCGCCCCCGCACGGCGGTGATCACGACGCCGAACGCGGACTTCAACCCGCTCCTCGGCGTGCCCCCGCACCGGATGCGCCATCCCGGGCATCGGTTCGAATGGGGCCGCGCGAAGTTCCGGGCATGGTGCACCCGCGCCGCCGCTGCGGCGGGATATGCCGTCAGGATCGACGATATCGCGGGCCAGCACCCTGACTTCGGCGGCGCGAGCCAGATGGCGATCTTCCGGTCGGACGTCGCGACGGCTCCAACGACGGTGGCGTGACCACGCCAGCTACCCCGGTGGCTGGCACGGGTGCGCAAGGATGGCAGGGGGCGCGCGCGTGTCGCGCGCAGTCCGTCCGGCCCATCGCGTTTCCCGGCGTTTCCGGGTGGCGAAGCGGCGCGGATGCCGGCACAGTTCGTCCGATGGATGAGGCAGACCTTTTCATCCGACTCGGACTGGCGCTCGCGATCGGGCTGCTCCTCGGCCTCGAACGCGGATGGCACGGCCGGGAGGAACCGGAAGGCGACCGGATCGCCGGCATCCGCACCTTCGCGCTGACGGGCCTTCTGGGGGGCGTCAGCGGCTGGCTGGCCGATCTGACGACGCCGCTTCTTCCGGCGCTTGCGCTTCTCGCGCTCGCCGGCCTGCTCGCGGTCAGCTACTGGGCCCGGCTGAAGGAGGACGACGATCTGGGCCTGACCACCGAGGTCGCGCTTCTGCTCACCTTCGGCCTCGGCGCGGCCGCGGCGCTGGGCGCCATGGCGCCGGCGGCCGCCGTCGCGGTCGTCGCGGCCCTGCTCCTGTCCATGAAACGCCGGCTGCACGGCTGGGTCCGACGGATCGAGCGGCTCGAACTCGAGGCGCTGTTCAAGCTCGCGCTGCTCTCGGTGGTCGTCCTGCCCGTGCTGCCCGACCG
This sequence comes from Rhodosalinus sp., assembly GCF_041685465.1. Classification (NCBI taxonomy): domain Bacteria; kingdom Pseudomonadati; phylum Pseudomonadota; class Alphaproteobacteria; order Rhodobacterales; family Paracoccaceae; genus Rhodosalinus; species Rhodosalinus sp. The sequence continues at coordinate 2,667 of NZ_JAWLFS010000305.1, forward strand.
GGGATACGGTCCGGGGGAGGTCCTCAACCCCTTTGAGGTCTGGTGGGCGGTCGTCATCGTCGCGGGGCTGTCCTTCGTCGGCTATGTGGCGATCCGGCTTGCCGGGGCGCGGTTCGGCATGCTCGCGACGGGTCTCTTCGGCGGGCTCGCCTCGTCCACGTCGACGAGCCTTGCGCTTGCGCGCCTCGTCAAGGCGCAGGAGACGCTCGCCGCTCCGGCAGCGGCGGGAACCGTCGTCGCCGGGTCGGTGACCTTCCTGCGGATCCTCGTCCTCGTCGCGGTGTTCGAGCCGGCGCTCGTGGCGCCGCTCGCCGTGCCGATGGGGATCATGGCCGCCGTCGGACTGATCGGCGCGGCGCTGATTCACAT
>NZ_JAWLFS010000070.1:0-12451 GCF_041685465.1 Rhodosalinus sp.
GGCGCGAAGGGGGCGAACGATGGCGGCGAAACCGGTGGTGCTCTGCATCCTCGACGGCTGGGGCCTGCGGGAGGCGCGCACGGCGAACGCGCCCGCGCTCGCCGAGACGCCGGCCTTCGACCGCATCCACGCCGACTGCCCGCATGCGACGCTCGTCACGCACGGGCGCGACGCGGGGCTGCCCGAGGGGCAGATGGGCAATTCCGAGGTCGGGCACATGAACATCGGCGCCGGCCGGGTCGTGGCGATGGACCTCGGCCGCATCGGGCTGGCCATCGAGGACGGCAGCTTCGCCGCGGCGCCGGCGCTCCGCCGCTTCGTGGAGCGCGTCCGCGCGGCCGCGGGCACGGCGCATCTGTTGGCCCTGGTCTCGGACGGGGGGGTGCACGGGCACATCGACCACCTGCTCGCCGCCGCGCGCGTCCTGACCGACGCCGGGCTGCCGGTCGCCGTGCACGCGATCACCGACGGCCGCGACGTGGCGCCGCAAAGCGCGGAGGGTTTCATGGCCCGCCTCGAGGCCGAGCTGCCGCAGGGCGCGCGTGTCGTTACGGTCACCGGGCGCTTCTACGCGATGGACCGCGACAACCGCTGGGAGCGGGTGGCGGAGGCCCATGCCGCGATGACCTGCGCCGAGGCGCCACGGCAGGCCGAGAGCGGCGTCGCGGCGGTGCGCGCGGGCTACGACGAGGGGCTGACCGACGAGTTCCTGAAGCCCACGGTGATCGGCGCGCCCGCGCCGATGCGCGACGGCGACGGCCTCTTCTGCCTCAACTTCCGCGCCGACCGCGCGCGCGAGATCCTGCGCGCGCTGGGCGAGCCGGGCTTCGACGCCTTCGACACCGGGCGCCGGCCCGATTTCGCCGCGATGCTCGGGATGGTCGAGTATTCAGAGGCGCACAACGCCTTCATGGACACGGTCTTTCCGCCCGAGGACATCCCCGACACCCTCGGCGCCTGGGTCGCGGCGCAGGGTCTGCGCCAGCTCCGCCTCGCCGAGACCGAGAAATACCCCCATGTCACCTTCTTCCTGAACGGCGGGCAGGAAGATCCCTATCCGGGGGAGGAGCGGTACATGGCCCCCTCGCCGAAGGTGGCGACCTACGATCTCGCCCCGGAGATGTCGGCCGCCGAGGTGACCGACCGCCTCGTCGCCGCGATCGGGGAGGGGATCGACCTGATCGTGGTGAACTACGCCAACCCGGACATGGTGGGCCACACCGGCGATCTTCAGGCCGCGATCCGCGCCTGCGAGGCGGTGGACCATGGCCTCTCCCGCGCGCTCGAGGCGCTGGAGGCCGCGGGCGGCGCGATGATCGTGACCGCCGATCACGGCAACTGCGAGACGATGGTGGACCCCGCGACCGGCGGCCCCCACACCGCGCACACGACGAACCCGGTGCCGGTGATCCTCGTCGGCGGGCCGGGCGGCGCGCACCTGCGCGCGGGCGGGCGGCTTGCCGATCTTGCGCCCACGGTGCTGGAACTCATGGGGATCGGGAAACCCGCGGCGATGACCGGCGAGAGCCTGATCGCGCCATGCGGCTGATCCTCGCCCTGCTCGGCGCGCTCGCGGCGCCGGCGGCGGCAGCCGATCCCGCGGCCGAGGCACAGGCCGCGCTCGACCGGCTGGAGGCCGCGATCGCGGGCCTCGACAGGGCAGACGGCGCACGCGACCGGGTTGCCGCGCTGACCGAGACGGTGCGCGGCTTCGAGGACGGCCTCGCCGCGATGCGCGAGGGGCTGCGCGCGGTCTCGATCCGCGAGGCGCAGCTTGAACGCAAACTCGATGCCCGCGAGGCGGAGATCGCGCAGCTTCTGGGCGTCCTGCAAAGCATCGGCACCGCGCCCGCGCCGGTCCTTTTCCTGCATCCGGGCGGCCCGCTCGGCACGGCGCGCGCCGGGATGCTGCTGGCCGAAGTGACCCCGGCCCTCGAGCGGGAGGCGGCGGACCTGCGCCGGGATCTCGAGGACGCGGCGACCCTGCGCCGCCTTCAGGAGGCCGCCGCCGACCGGCTGACCGAGGGGCTCGCCGGCGTGCAGGCGGCGCGGGCGCAGCTCTCCGAGGCGATTGCCGACCGCACCGACCTGCCGCGCCGCTTCGTCGACGATCCGGTGGGCACGCAGGTCCTCGTCGCGGGAACCGAGACGCTGTCCGGCTTCGCCAGCGGTCTCGCCGATCTCGGCGAGGCGGTGCCGGGCGCGCCGGCGCTTCCCGGTGTCGCCGACAGCAAGGGCGAGCTCGCGCTGCCGGTCTCGGGCACCGTCCTGCGCCGCGCGGGCGAGCCCGACGCCGCCGGCATCGCGCGTCCCGGAATCGTGGTCGCGACGCGGCCGCGCGCCCTCGTGACGACGCCGGCGGCAGCGACGCTGCGCTACCGCGGTCCGCTTCTGGATTACGGGCAGGTCAGCATCCTCGAACCGGAAAAGGGGCTGTTGATCGTGCTCGCCGGGCTCGGCACTGTCTACGGTGCGCCGGGCGAGGTCTTGCCCGAGGGCAGCCCGGTCGGTCTCATGGGAGGCGAGGCGCCCGAGGCGATTCCCTCACGGAACGGTGAGGGGGGTGGCGGCGAGCGTTCCGAGACGCTCTATATCGAGGTACGGCAGGACACCACGCCGGTCGATCCGCTCGACTGGTTCCGCGCAGACTAGAAAGAGGCTCGCATGAAGAAGACCGTCATGGCCATCGCCGCCGGCACGCTCGCCGGCATCCTGGCCACCACCCAGATCGCGGGCCCGCTTCTCGCGCAGGAGGAACGCAGCGGCAACGTCTACGAGCAGCTCGACCTCTTCGGCGACATCTTCGAGCGCATCCGCGCGCAATACGTCGAGGAGGTGGACGAGGCCGAGCTGATCGAGGCCGCGATCAACGGGATGCTCACCTCGCTCGATCCGCATTCGAGCTACCTCTCGCCCGAGGACGCGCGCGCCATGCAGGTGCAGACCCGCGGCGAGTTCGGCGGCCTCGGAATCGAGGTGACGCAGGAGGACGGCTTCGTGAAGGTCGTCTCGCCGATCGACGGCACGCCCGCGGATGCCGCGGGGATCGAGGCGGGCGATTTCATCACCCATGTCGACGGCGATTCGGTGCTCGGCCTCACGCTCGACGAGGCGGTGGACATGATGCGCGGGCCGGTGGGCTCCGAGATCATCGTGACCGTCGTGCGCGACGGCGAGCCGGAGCCCTTCGACGTCTCGATCATCCGCGACACGATCACGCTGAACGCCGTTCGTTCGCGGCTCGAGGGCGACAGCGTGGTGCTGCGGGTGACGACCTTCAACGATCAGACCTACCCGGACCTCGAAGAGGGCCTCGAGGAGCAGATCGAGGCCGCGGGCGGCATCGACGGGATCAACGGCATCGTGCTCGACATGCGCAACAACCCCGGCGGTCTGCTCGATCAGGCGATCAAGGTCTCCGACGCCTTCCTCGACAAGGGGGAGATCGTCTCGACCCGCGGCCGCGTGGTCGAGGAGGGCGACCGCTTCAACGCGACGTCCGGCGATCTGGCCGAGGGCAAGCCGATCGTGGTGCTGATCAACGGCGGCTCGGCCTCGGCCTCCGAGATCGTGGCCGGCGCGCTGCAGGATCACCGCCGCGCCATCGTCGTGGGCACCAAGAGCTTCGGCAAGGGCTCGGTGCAGACGGTGATGCCGCTGCGGGGGGACGCGGCGATGCGCCTGACGACGGCGCGCTACTACACGCCGTCGGGCCGCTCGATCCAGGCGCTGGGCATCTCTCCGGACATCCTCGTGCCGCAGCGCCCCGCCGCCGAGACGGACGATGAGGAGAGCTCGGCGCGCCCCTCCCGCTCTGAGGCCGAACTGCGCGGCCGGCTCGACAACGACGACCTGACCGACGACGAGGCCCGCCAGATCGAAGAGGACCGCGCCCGCGCCGAGGCGGCCGCGCGCCTGCGCGACGAGGATTATCAGCTCGCCTATGCGATCGACATCCTCAAGGGGTTCACCGCGCTCGGGCCCGCGGCCGAGTGAGCCCGGCGGCGCGGCGGTTTTTCGTCAGGAAAACCGCCGCGCCGCGCGCCCGCCCCGGAACGCGGAAAATCTTCGCAGGAGATTTTCCGGGAAAGGAGCCGTCATGACACCCGAAGAGATCGAGCGCCTGCCCTATCGCCCCTGCGTCGGCGTGATGCTCGTCAACGCGCGCGGAGAGGTCTTCGTCGGCCAGCGCATCGACAACCCCGGCCCCGCCTGGCAGATGCCCCAGGGCGGCATCGACCCGGGCGAGAGCGTCGAGACGGCCGCGCTGCGCGAGCTCGGCGAGGAGACGGGCCTCACCCCCGATCTGGTGCGCGTCGAGGCCGAGAGCCCCGACTGGGTCACCTACGACCTGCCGCACGAGCTGGTGCCGAAGATCTGGGGCGGCCGCTTCCGCGGCCAGAAGCAGAAATGGGTGCTGATGCGCTTCCTCGGCACCGACGATCAGGTGAACATCGCGACCAAGCATCCCGAGTTCTCCACCTGGCGCTGGATCGCGCCCGAGGCGCTGCCGGGCGTGATCGTCCCCTTCAAGCGGCAGGTCTACGAGGCGGTGCTGGCGCAGTTCTCCGAGGCGCTGCGCGCCTGAGCGAGGAACGGCCGGGCGCGCGCTGCGCGAACACCGACTCCACAAGAGAACAAAAAGGGAATACAAGGGCGACTCGCATGGTCGCCGAGCTTTCGATCACCTCGAACTTCACCTTCCTCACCGGGGCCTCCCACCCCGAGGAGTACATGCAGCGCGCCGCGCTCATGGGGCTCTCGGCCATCGCCGTGGCGGACGCGAATTCCGTCGCCGGGATCGTGCGCGCGCACAGCGAGGCGCGGAAGATCGCGCGCGAGGTCGCCGATCTCGAGGCGCGGGAGGGCGAGGGGCGCCTGATCGGTCCGCCCGCGCCCGAGGGCACGCCGCGCCCGCCCTCGGCCGACATCCGCAACGTCCCCCGCCTGATTCCCGCCGCGCGGCTGGTGCTCGCCGACGGGCCGGAGATCACGGCGCTCGCCGCGACGCGCGCGGGCTGGGCGCGGCTCTGCCGGCTGATCTCGCGCGGGCGGCTGCGCGCGTCCAAGGGCGACTGCACGCTGCGCCTCGAGGACGTGCTGGAGGGGATGGAGGGGCTCGAACTCCTGCTGCACCCGCCCGCCCGCGCGCTCGACTGGCCCGAGGACTGGCGGGCGCAGGCCGCGCGCCTCGCCCGGCGCTTTCCGGGGCAGATGCACCTCGCCCTCGCGCCGGTCTACGACGGGCAGGACGCGCGGCGCTTCGCCCTCTGGGCGGAGGGGGCCGCGGCGCTCGGCCTGCCGACGCTCGCCACCGCGCGGCCGCTCCTGCATCACGGGCGCCGGCGGCGGCTCGCCGACGTGCTCACCGCGATCCGCACCGGCACGCAGGTGGACGCGCTGGGCCGCGCCGCGCTCGCCAATGCCGAGCAGCGGCTGCGCGCGCCGTCCGAGATGCGCCGCCTGTTCCGCGATCACGCGGGCGCGGTCGACCGCACCGAGGCGCTCGCCGCGCGCTGCACCTTCTCGCTCGACGACCTGCGCTACGAGTATCCCTCCGAGGTGGCCGAGGGCGAAAGCGCGGCCGAGCGCCTTGCCCGGCTCGCGCGCGAGGGGCTCGCCTGGCGCTATCCCGAGGGCGCGCCGGAGCGCGTGCGCCGGCTCATGGAGCACGAGCTCGCCCTCATCGCGAAGCTGAACTACGAGCCCTATTTCCTGACCGTGCGCGACGTGGTGGCCTTCGCCCGGTCGCGCGGCATCCTCTGCCAGGGGCGCGGCTCGGCGGCGAACTCGGTGGTCTGCTACTGCCTCGGCGTCACCTCCGTCTCGCCCGAGATCGGCACCATGGTCTTCGAGCGTTTCGTCTCCGAGGCGCGGGACGAGCCGCCCGACATCGACGTGGATTTCGAGCACGAGCGCCGCGAGGAGGTGATCCAGTGGATCTACGAGCGTTACGGACGCCACCGCGCGGGCCTCTGCGCGACCGTGATCCACTACCGCGCCAAGCGCGCCATCCGCGAGGTGGGCCGCGCCATGGGGCTGTCCGAGGACCTCGTCGCCGCGCTCTCCTCCCAGCTCTGGGGCGCCTACGGCATGAGCGGGACGGAGGCCGAACGCCTCGCCGAGATCGGCCTCGACCCGGCCGACCGGCGGCTGCGCCTGACCCTCGAACTCATCGAGGAGATCATGGGCTTTCCCCGACACCTCAGCCAGCACGTCGGCGGCTTCGTCGTCACCGAGGGCCGCCTCGACGAGCTCTGCCCGGTGGAGAACGCCAGCATGGAGGATCGCACGGTCATCTGCTGGGACAAGGACGACATCGACGCCCTCGGCATCCTCAAGGTGGACGTGCTCGCGCTCGGGATGCTGACCTGCATCCGAAAGGCCTTCGAGCTGCTGCGCCAGCACCACGGGGCGGACTACACGCTCGCCACGCTGCCGCAGGAGGACCCGCGCGTCTACGAGATGCTCTGCCGGGCCGATTCGCTCGGGCTCTTCCAGGTGGAGAGCCGAGCGCAGATGAACTTCCTGCCGCGGATGAAGCCGCGCTGCTTCTACGACCTGGTGATCCAGGTGGCGATCATCCGCCCCGGGCCGATCCAGGGCGACATGGTGCACCCCTACATCCGACGCCGGAACGGGGAGGAGCCCGTGCGCTTTCCCTCCGACGCGCTGGGCGAGGTGCTGGGAAAGACGCTGGGCGTGCCGCTCTTCCAGGAGCAGGCGATGCAGATCGCCATCGTCGGCGCCGGCTTCACGCCGGAGGAGGCCGACCGCCTGCGCCGCGCGCTCGCCACCTTCAAGAAGCACGGCACCGTGAGCGCCTTCCGCACGCGCTTCCTGCGCGGCATGGCAGCCAACGGCTACGACCGCGCCTTCGCGGAGCGGTGCTTCGCGCAGATCGAGGGCTTCGGCGCCTACGGTTTCCCGGAAAGCCACGCGGCGAGCTTCGCGCTTCTGGTCTACGCCTCCGCCTGGCTCAAGCGGCACCACCCGGCGGTCTACGCCTGCGCGCTGCTGAACGCGCAGCCCATGGGCTTCTACGCCCCCGCGCAGATCGTGCGCGACGCGCGCGCCCACGGGGTGGAGGTACGGCCCGTCTGCATCAACCGGAGCTACTGGGACAATGCGCTGGAGCCCGACGGGCGCGGCGGGCTCGCCCTGCGCCTCGGCTTCCGCCAGATCCGCGGGCTGAAGGAGGAGGACGCGGCCTGGATCGCCGCGGCGCGCGGCAACGGCTACCGCTCGGTCGAGGACGTCTGGCGCCGCGCCGGCGTCGCGCCGGCCACGCTCGCCCGGCTGGCGGAGGCCGACGCCTTCGCCGACCTCGGCCTCGCCCGCCGCGCCGCGCTCTGGGAGGCGAAGGCGCTGCGCGCGCCCGCGCCGCTGCCGCTCTTCGCCGGCGAACTCGACGGCGAGGGCATCGACGAGCCCGCCGCCCATCTGCCCGCAATGACCCTCGGCGAGGCGGTGGTTGAGGATTATGTCGCCATGCGGCTGACGCTCAGGGCGCATCCGGTGGCGCTCCTGCGCGACCGCCTGACCCCGCCCGCGTCCCGGGCCCGGGGCGCGCCAGCCGCCGGGATCTGAGCCCCGTGCACCGTGCCCCGGCGGCGGCCGGGCGAAGGCGGTTCGAACCGCCTTCGCCTCTGCGGCGCGGCCTTGCGGCCGCACGCTCTCCGGCACTGCGTGCGGGGAAGGGGGGCGCTGCCCCCCTCGGCCCGTGCCGGGCCTCACCCCCCGGAGTATTTGGGCCAAGATGATGGGCCGGGGCCGTTGCGGCACGGCGCGCGGGCGCGCGGCGCTGGCAGGCACGGGCGTCGCGTGCGGGGAGGCACTGTTTCCTCGGTGGCCGAAGGCCTCCACGGGATCAGCCGTCGCCACCCGAAGGGACGGCGACCGGCATTGGCAAGATGGTCGCGGACCGCGTCGCCGGCAGGCGCGTCGCGGCGGGAGTCACTCCGCCGGGTCGACCACGGCGAGGATCGGGCCCATCGCGCGGCCGAAGTCGGAGCGGCCGAGCCCCGGCGCGTGCAGGCGCGAGACCTTGCCGTCGAGGTAGAGCGCCTGTTCGAGACCCAGCGCGTCGCGGAAGAGGCGGCCGAATTCGTGGAAGGTCACCGGCGCCTCGGAGATCGCCATGACGAGGCGCGTGCCGTCGTCGCTGGTGCCGACGCCGTTGCGGATGTGGCGCGAGGTCGAGCCGGGCAGGAAGCGCGGGTGCAGCGCGCCGTCGATCACCAGCATCGGGCCGGATTGCGTGGCGAAGCGGCAGGCCGGGGTGCGTCGCGCGAAGGCGCGGGTCTCGATCACCTCGGCGCGGCCCGCGCGCAGGCAGAGCACGCCGTTCGGCAGCAGCCCGAAGTTCCCCGGCCCTTCGGAGGTGACGAGATACATCCGTTCCTCGCCCTCCTCGACGTAGAGGCCGACGGGGGCACGATCCGGGTGATACATCCCGGCGTTCATCGCCGGGCCGAGGCGCAGGCCGCGGTCCTCGAGCGCTGTCTCGAGCGTACCGAAGTGACCGTAGGGCGTGCCGGCGGCGTCGGCGTGGAAGAGGCGCAGGTCGTCCTGTTCCGGGTCGATCTCGCAGACGGTGTAGGGCCGGCCCTCGTGCTCGAGCGGACGGCACTCGGCGGCGCCGAGCGGTGCCGCGAGCCCGGCGCCGAGGGCCGCGGCGAGCCACGCACGCAGGGCGCGCATCAGTCGTCGAGGTCGCGCCGGACCTCGGGGCGGTCCAGCAGGCGGCGTGTCTCGTCCATGCGGTCGAAGCTCTCGTCGATGCGGAAGCGCAGCTCCGGCGCGAACTTGAGTTCCAGCCCCTTGGCGACCTGGCGGCGCAGTTCGCTCCGGTTGCGGTCGAGGAGTGCCAGCGCCTCCTCCTTCGCGTCGCCGCCGAGGGGCAGGACGAAGGCCGTCGCCACCTTGAGGTCGGGCGAGCTGCGCACCTCTCCGACGGTGAGCGAGAGGCGATTGAGATCGGGATCGTGCACCTCGCCGCGGGCGAGCACCTCGGAGAGGCGCCGGCGGATCACTTCGCCGACGCGGAGTTGCCGCTGGCTGGGGCCGCCGGGGGCGGAGGGTCTGGGTCGCGCCATGTGGTCCATCTAAGGGTCCGCGCGGGCTTTGCCAAGCGGGCCGCGCTGCGCTAGGCGACGGGCGACACGCGAGGGAAGGGGATGCGCATGGCCGAACTGCCGGGAATCGTGGTGACGGGCGTCTCGGGGCGCATGGGACAGATGCTCGCACGGGCGGTGCAGGAGAGCGATCGCGCCCGCCTGATCGCCGCGCTGGAGCGGCCGGGGCACGACTGGGTCGGGCGGGACCTCGGCGCCGCGATGGGGGGGGCGGAGATCGGCGTGACGGTCGGCGACGACCCGCTGGAGGCTTTCGCCCGTGCGCATGCCGTCCTCGACTTCACCGCGCCGGAGGCGACGGCGGGCTTCGCCGAGATCGCCGCGCAGGCGCGCCTCTGCCACGTGATCGGCACCACCGGCCTCGACGAGGCGCAGCTCGCGCGGATCAAGGCCGCGGCCCGGCATGCCACGGTGGTGCGGGCCGGGAACATGAGCCTCGGCGTGAACCTGCTGGTGCAGCTGACGCGGCGGGTGGCGGCGGCGCTCGACGCGGATTTCGACATCGAGATCGTCGAGGCGCATCACCGGCACAAGGTCGACGCGCCCTCGGGCACGGCGCTGATGCTGGGCGCGGCGGCGGCCGAAGGACGGGGCGTGCCCCTCTCGGAGGCCGCCGACCGGGCGCGCGATGGCATGACGGGCGCCCGCGCGCGCGGCGCCATCGGCTTTCACGCGGTGCGCGGCGGCGACATCGTGGGCGAGCACGAGGTGCTTTTCGCCGCCGAGGGCGAGCGGATCGCGCTCCGCCATGTCGCCACGGACCGGATGATCTTCGCGCGCGGCGCGCTCAAGGCGGCGCTCTGGGGGCAGGACCAGGGGCCGGGCGAATACGACATGGTGGATGTGCTGGGGCTGACGTCCTCCTGATGGGCGCCTCGGCGGACTATCGCGCATTCGAACGGTCGGCTTGAAACGCGGCACGGGCGGCGCATCTTTCCCGAGCGGAGCCAACAGCGAGGGAGCAGCGCCATGCGCAGCAGGATTGCAGCAGTGGCGACGGCGGCCGTGACGGCGGCGCCCGCCGCCGCGGATTTCGCCCGCATCACCGAGGAGGAGCGCTTCCGCCAGATCGTTGAGGACCGGCAGCTCACCTATCCGCTCGTCCGCCTTCAGGTCACGCCCGACGGTCAGATCGTCGGGCGCGGCGCCGGGCGCGAGGTTTCGGGCGAATGGCAGTGGGAGGACGGCCTCTTCTGTCGCGATCTTTACTGGGGCGAGCGGGAGCTCGGCTACAACTGCCAGACCGTGGAAGTGCGTGGCAGCACCATGCGCTTCACCTCCGACGCGGGGCAGGGTGATCACGCGGATTTCCGGCTGCGCTGAGCGGTGCTCAGTCCCCGGCGCCCATGCGGCGGGCCATGTCGAGCATCCGGCAGGAATAGCCCCACTCGTTGTCGTACCAGCCGAAGACGCGCAGCAGCCCGCCCGCGTTCACCGAGGTCTCCGGCCCGCACATGACGACCGATTCGGGCCGTCCGCGCAGGTCGGTCGAGACGAGCGGGTGCTCGATCCAGCCGAAGACGCCGCCGGGTTCGGCGGCACCGCGCAGCGCGGCGTTCACCGCCTGCGCCGTCGCCGCGCGCCGCGGCGCCACCGTGAGGTCAACGCAGGAGACGCTCGCCGTCGGGACGCGGAGCGCGCGCGCCTCGACCCGGCCTTCGAGGTGGGGCAGCACCGTGCCGATCAGCTTGCCGGCCGAGGTCGTCGTCGGCACCATCGAGAGCGCCGCGGCGCGCGAGCGTTCGGGGGTTCCGCGCGGCTTGTCGACGGTGGGCTGGCTGCCGGTGTAGCAGTGCACCGTGGTCATGTGCCCGCTCTCCACGCCCCAGCCCTCGTCCAGGAGCCGCAGGAGCGGCGCGAGGGCGTTGGTCGTGCAGGAGGCGTTGGAGACGATCGGCTGATCTGCCAGCTGCGCGTCGTTGGCACCCAGCACCACGGTCACGTCCGCCGCGGGCGAGGGGCCCGAGATCAACACGCGCGCCGCCCCGGCGCGCAGCCCCTGCTCGGCGATGGCGCGGGTGGTGGCGCGTCCCGTGCACTCCATGAGCACGTCGACACCGGAAAGGTCGAGGGTCGCGATATCGCCGGCCTGCGTCAGGGGTATGCGGTGCGGGCCGGTGACGAGCGCGCCGTCCTCCGCCGTGACCGGATCGCGCCATGGGCCGAAGACGCTGTCGTAGGCGAAGAGATATGCGAGCAGGTCGCCTGCCTCGATGTCGTTGACATGCACCAGTTCGATGCCCGGCGCGCCGGAGAGGACCTGGCGGGCGAGCGTGCGGCCGATCCGGCCGAAGCCGTTGATCGCCACGCGGACAGGGCGGCGCGTCATCGTGTCTCCTTGGGCAGGGCGCTCGATCGAGCCTCGCGGCCCTCCTCGCGAGGACGCCCGTCGGGGCGGACGAGCGCGCGGGCGGGATCAGAAGTCGACGGCGAGGCCCTTGCGCTCCCAGTCGCCGTAGCGCACGGGCTCCGGGCCGTCGCGGCCGCCGAGTTCGGCTGGCAGCTCGATCGCCTTGGCGGCCTTGCGGCGCGCCTCGGCCTCTTCGAGCGCGCGGCGCGCGGCGGGCGGCAGGTCGTCGCGGGTCGTCTCCGTCATGGCCTTCCCCTGATCTTGCCGGCCTGATATAGCCCCGCTCCGCCCGTTCGCCAAGAAGGTCGCCCATGTCCCGACGTCCGCGCCCCGCCGGCCGCGAGGGCCAGCCGGCCCGCCGCGCGGCGCTTCGCCTCTTTCTCGCGGTTCTCGAGGAGGGCCACACCCTCGACGAGGCCGATGCGGCGCTCGCCGGGCTTGCGCCGGACGGCCGCGCGCGCGCGCGACGGCTCGCTGCGGAGACGTTCCGCAATCTGGCGCGGGCCGATGCGCTCCTCGCGCCGCATCTGAGCCGCGCGCCGCCGCCGGCCGCGCGGGCGGCGCTGCGCCTCGGGACCGTGGAACTGGCGCAGGGCGCCGCGGCGCACGGTGTGGTCAACGACTGGGTGCACGTGGTGGCGGGCGCCGGGCGCAAGGCGGCCGCGGCGCGGGGGATGGTGAACGCCGTGCTGCGCAAGATGGCCGCCGAGGCGCCCGCGCGCTGGGCCGATCTGCCGGTGCCGCCGATGCCCGACTGGCTGCGCGCGCCCGTCGTCGCGGCCTGGGGCGAGGGGGTGGCGGAGGCGATCGAGGCCGCGCATCTCGCAGGCGCGCCGCTCGACCTGACGGCGAAGGGCGACGCCTCGGCGCTCGCCGCGCGGCTCGGGGCGCGGCATCTGCCGACGGGCTCCCTGCGCCTGCCGCGTGGCGGGCAGGTCACGGCGCTGCCGGGGTATGCCGAGGG
>NZ_JAWLFS010000306.1:0-2997 GCF_041685465.1 Rhodosalinus sp.
GCGCACGAGGGCGTCTGGTTCGCCACGCGGCTGGCGATCGCGGAGCACTGGGCGGCGGAGCATCCGCCGGTCGATTGGCGGCGGCCCTCGGAGATGGGGCTCGACGCGTTCGTCGCGGCCTTCGGCGGTGTCTTCGAGCATTCGCCCCGGATCGCGGAGCGGGCGCACGCGATGGAGCTGGGGCCCACGCACGACACGGCGCGCGGGGTGCATGCGGCGCTGGCGCGCGCTTTCCGCGAGGCGAGCGAGGAGGAGCGGCTGGGCGTCCTGCGCGCGCATCCCGACCTTGCCGGCAAGCTCGCGGCGGCGCGGCGGCTGACGGCCGAGAGCGCAGCGGAGCAGGCGAGCGCGGGGCTGGATGCGCTGACCGACGCGGAGCGCGCCCGCTTCACCGCGCTGAACGACGCCTACACGGCGAAATTCGGCTTCCCCTTCATTATCGCGGTGCGCGACCACGACAAGGCCGGCATCCTTGCGGCCTTCGAGCGGCGGCTGGAGCAGGACCGGGAGACGGAGTTCGCAGAAGCCTGCCGGCAGGTGGAGCGGATCGCGGAGCTTCGGCTGCTGGAGACGCTCGCGTGAGCCGGGACATCGTGGCAGAGCCGCTGACGGCGGAGGCCTTCGCCCCCTTCGGCGACGTGCTGGAGGCGGCGGGGGCGCCGGACAAGGTGATCAACCAGGGGCGCTGCGGGCGCTGGCACGACCTGGCGCGGCTCGATTTCGGCGAGGGCCGGGCGGGGATCAGCCTTTTCGAGGCGGAGGCGCGGCGCCTGCCGCTCACGCTCGAGATGATGGAGCGGCATCCGTTGGGCGCGCAGGCCTTCCTGCCGATGAGCGCCGATCCCTTCCTGGTGGTGGTGGCGCCCGACGCGGGCGGGGCGCCGGGGCGGCCGCGGGCGTTTCTGACGAGCGGCGCGCAGGGGGTGAATTACCTTGTCGGCACATGGCACGGGGTGCTCACGCCGCTCGCGGCCCCGGGCCGCTTCGCGGTGGTGGACCGGATCGGGGCGGGCGCGAACCTCGAGGAGCACTGGTTCGAGGCGCCCTGGATCATCCGCACGGGCTGACGCGCTGCTTGCGGGGCGCGCGCTCCGCGACGGCCTCGACAGCCGGGGCCGGCGTCAGGAGGGTCGCAGCCCGCGGTTCTCCATCAGCTTCGTCAGCCAGTCGGGGTCCATCTCGGGGACCGAGGACAGCAGAAGCTCGGTGTAGTCCGGGTGCGGCGGCGAGAGGATCTGGTCCTTCAGCCCCTGTTCGACGACGCGGCCCTGGTACATCACCACGATCTCGTCCGCGATCGCCTCGACGGTGGCGATGTCGTGGGTGATGAAGAGATAGGCGATGCCCTTTTCCTTCTGCAGGCGCATCAGCAGCTTCAGGATGCCCTCCTGCACGATCTGGTCCAGCGCCGAGGTCACCTCGTCGCAGAGGATCACCTCCGGCTCGGCGGCGAGCGCGCGGGCGATGCAGATGCGCTGCTTCTGCCCGCCGGAAAGCTCGCCGGGCAGCCGGTCGTAGAACCCCGCGTCGAGCTCGATCTGCTCCAGCAGTTCGACGACCCGTTTCTCCAGCGCGCGGCCCCTCAGCCCGTGGTAGAAGGCGAGCGGGCGGCCGATGATCTCGCCCACGGTCTGGCGCGGGTTCATGGCGGTGTCGGCCATCTGGTAGATCATCTGGATGCGGCGGAGCTGATCCTTCGTCCGGTCCTTGAGCCGGGGCGGCAGGGTCTCGCCCTCGAAGGCGATCTCGCCCCTCGAGGGCGGCAGCAGGCCGGTGATGACCTTCGCCATGGTGGACTTGCCCGACCCGCTCTCGCCCACGATCGCCACGGTGCGCCCGCGGGGCAGGTCGATGCTCACGTCGTGGAGCACCTGCACCTTGTTGCCGTAGGCCGCGTCGATTCCCTGCGCCCGCAGGACCACGTCGTCGGACGGAGCGGCCTGTTTGCGCAGGCTGCGGACGGACCAGAGGCTTTTGGTGTAGTCCTGTTTCGGGTGCGCGAGCATCTCGCGCGTCTCGGCCTCCTCGACTTCGGCACCATGGCGCAGCACCTTGATGCGGTCGGCCATCTGCGCGACCACGGCGAGGTCGTGGGTGATGTAGATGGCCGCGGTGTCGAACTCCTCGACGATCTTGCGCATGGACATCAGCACCTCGACCTGCGTGGTCACGTCGAGCGCGGTGGTGGGCTCGTCGAAGACGATCAGATCGGGGCGTCCGGACATCGCCATCGCCGTCATAACGCGCTGAAGCTGCCCGCCGGAGACCTGGTGGGGATAGCGCCACCCGATATGCTCGGGGTCGGGCAGTTGAAGCTGGGCATAGAGCGCCTTCGCGTCGGCGATCGCCTCGGATTCGGATTTGAGCCCCTCGCGCACGGCGGCCGCGACGGTCTGTTCGATCAACCGGTGCGCCGGGTTGAAGGAGGCCGCCGCGGACTGCGCGACATAGGTCATGCGCGTGCCCCAGAGCTTGCGGCGCTTCCATTCCGGCATCGCGAGCATGTCCATGCCGTCGAAGGTCACCGAGCCGCCCGAGATGCGCACGCCCGAGCGCGCGAAGCCCATCGCGGCAAGGCCGAGGGTGGATTTGCCCGCGCCCGATTCGCCGATCAGGCCCAGCACCTCGCCCTTGTGCAGGGTCAGGTCCACGCCCTTGATGATCGGGTTCCACTTCTCGTCGGCGAAGCCCTCGATCTTCAGGCCGCGGATGTCGAGCAGCGGCGTACGCTGCGGACCGGGCGCGGGGCGCGCCCCGGTTTCGGGGATTTCGGAAAGGTCACTGGTCATCGCGCAGCCCGCTCGTCTTGTGCAGGAACCAGTCCACCACGAAGTTGACCGCCACGGTCAGCAGCGCGATGGCCGCCGCCGGCAGGAGCGGCGTGAGCCCGGCCTTCAGGTCGAAGCTGGCGAACTGGATCAGGTTCGCGGTCTCCCGCACCATGGTGCCCCAGTCGGCGGTGGGCGGCTGGATGCCGACGCCGAGGAAGGAGAGCGC
>NZ_JAWLFS010000071.1:0-12436 GCF_041685465.1 Rhodosalinus sp.
CGTCGTTCAGGAAGTGGACGTCGAGAAGGAACGCATCTCGCTCTCGATCAAGGCCGTGGGCGGCGACAAGTTCGCCGAGGCCGTGGGCGGCGTGAAGCGTGGCTCGGTCATCACGGTGGTGGTCACCGCGATCGAGGACGGCGGCATCGAGGTCGAATACGAGGGGATGAAGAGCTTCATCCGGCGGTCCGATCTCTCGCGCGACCGCTCCGAGCAGCGGCCCGAGCGCTTCAACGTGGGCGACAAGGTCGACGTCCGCGTCACCAACGTCGATCCCAAGACGCGCCGCCTCGGCCTGTCGGTCAAGGCCCGCGAAATCGCCGAAGAGAAGGAAGCGGTCGAGCAGTACGGCAGCTCCGACTCGGGCGCCTCGCTCGGCGACATTCTCGGTGCGGCACTCAAGGGCGACGACTGAGCCCCGCGCATCCCGATCCGCGAATCGGCCCCCCGCGGTGCAGCGGGGGGCCTTTTTCGTGGCGCCCTGCAGCGCGCGCCGTGCCCGGGCACGGAAAAATTCGCGAATCCTGTGTGACCGGGCGCCCATCGTGTTTCCGCGCGGGCCGGTTTGTGCCTATAGTCGGGCGACAGCAAAGAGCGGCAGCGATCCGCGGGGGACGGACCGATGATCCGATCGGAATTGATACAGAAAATCGCGGAGGAGAATCCGCACCTCTACCAGCGCGACGTCGAGCGCATCGTGAACACCATCTTCGAGGAGATCACCGCGGCGCTCTCGCGCGGCGACCGGGTCGAACTGCGCGGGTTCGGCGCCTTCTCGGTCAAGAAACGGGATGCGCGCATCGGTCGCAATCCGCGCACCGGCGAAGCGGTGCAGGTAGAGGAAAAGCATGTACCCTTCTTCAAGTGCGGCAAGATGCTGCGCGAACGCCTGAACGGGAAACATCACTGAATGCGCTACCTCCGCTACGCCATCCTCGCCGTCATCGCGATCGTCCTCGTTTCGGTCGCGCTCGCCAACCGCGCCGTCGTGACGCTGGCGCTGCTTCCCGAGGCGCTCGAAGACCTCGCCGGCTGGAACGTCTCCGCCGAGCTGCCGCTCTTTCTCGTGATCCTCGGGGGCGTCGCGGCCGGCCTTCTGATCGGCTTCGTCTGGGAGTGGATCCGCGAGCACAAGCACCGCGCCGAAAAGGCCCGACAGCAGGCGGAGGCCAAGCGCCTGCAGCGCGAGTTGCGCCGGGCCAAGGTCAAGGGGGAGGAGGCCGACGAGGTCCTCGCCCTCGTCGACAAGCGGGCGGGCTGAGGCGGCCGTGACCCCCTCCGATGTGCGCGTGAAGATCTGCGGGCTGACCCGGCCCGCGGATGTCGCGGCGGCCGTGTCCGCAGGTGCGGCCTATGTCGGCTTCGTCTTTTTCCCGCCAAGCCCGCGCAGCCTGACGCCGGAGGGCGCGCGCGCGCTCGCCGTCGATGTTCCGCCGGGCGTCGCCAAGGTCGCGCTGACGGTGGACGCGGACGACGCCGCGCTTTCGGCGATCCTCGAGACGGCCCCGATGGACCTCCTGCAACTCCATGGCCGGGAGAGCCCGGAGCGTGTGGCGGAGGTGCGCGCGCGCTTCGGCCTGCCCGTGATGAAGGCGGTGGGCGTACGCGAGGCGGCCGATCTGGCGCAGATCGACGCTTACGCCGGGGTGGCCGACCAGATCCTCGTCGATGCCAAGGCGCCCGAGGGCGCGGCGCTGCCGGGGGGCAACGGGCTCTCCTTCGACTGGCGGCTGCTCGCCGGGCGCGACTGGGCGGGACCCTGGATGCTCGCCGGCGGGCTCACGCCTGGGACCGCCGCAGAGGCGATCCGGCGCACCGGCGCGCGCCAGCTCGACGTCTCCTCCGGCGTCGAGCGCGCGCCCGGCGAGAAGGACCCGGCGCGCATCCGCGCTTTCCTGGACGCGGCGGCGGAGGCCGTGGCTTAACCCCGTCTCAACCACGATGGGCGAGAGCAGGGCCATGCCGCAGCTGCCCGCCCATCTCACCCCCGACCTCTGGCTCGCGCAGCTCTTCGAGTCGCGCGAGGCGCGGCGCGGCGGCGTGGTCAAGCGGCAGATCCGCGACGTGGAGCGTATCGCCGGGCGCGCGGCCTTCCTCGCCGAGGTGGAGCGCCGCGGCTTCCAGGCGGTGGAGAACGGCCGCCACCTCGTCGTCTTCTGCAACGCCCGCCCCATCCGCCGCCTGCGCTGAGCGGTGCCGAAGCCGCTTGCAAGCGGCTTCGGCCAAGCGGTTTCGAAACCGCTTGGCCGCAAGGCGTTTCGAAACGCCTTGCGCTTGTTGCCACCCGGTCACGGCGCTAGAACGTCAGGAACACACCGGGAGAGCGCGCCATGCCAGAAGATCGGATCAACAGCTTCAGGAGCGGGCCGGACGCGCAGGGCCGGTTCGGCGATTTCGGCGGGCGTTTCGTCTCCGAGACGCTGATGCCGCTCATCCTCGAACTCGAGGCGGAATACGACCGCGCCCGCGACGACGCGCGCTTCTGGGCGGAGATGGACGATCTCTGGACCCACTACGTCGGCCGGCCGAGCCCGCTCTACTTCGCCGAGCGGCTGACCGAGCGTCTCGGTGGCGCGAAGGTCTACATGAAGCGCGACGAGCTCAACCATACCGGCGCGCACAAGATCAACAACGTGCTCGGGCAGATCCTGCTGGCGCGGCGCATGGGCAAGACCCGCATCATCGCGGAGACCGGCGCGGGCCAGCACGGCGTCGCAACGGCGACCGTCTGCGCCAAGTTCGGGCTGAAGTGCGTGGTCTACATGGGCGCGCACGACGTCGAGCGGCAGGCGCCGAACGTCTTCCGCATGAAGCTCCTCGGCGCGGAGGTCGTGCCGGTCACCTCGGGCCGCGGCACGCTCAAGGACGCGATGAACGACGCCCTGAGGGACTGGGTCACCAACGTGCGCGACACCTTCTACTGCATCGGCACGGTGGCCGGCCCGCACCCCTACCCGGCGATGGTGCGCGACTTCCAGTCGATCATCGGCAAGGAGGTGCGCCGCCAGATGACCGAGGCGGAGGGGCGCCTGCCCGACACGCTGGTCGCCGCGATCGGCGGGGGCTCCAACGCGCTCGGCCTTTTCCATCCTTTCCTCGACGAGCCGGATGTCGCCATCGTCGGCGTCGAGGCCGGCGGCAAGGGCGTGGACGACCAGATGGAGCACTGCGCCTCGCTCACCGGCGGGCGGCCGGGCGTGCTGCACGGCAACCGCACCTACCTCCTGCAGGACGGCGATGGCCAGATCCTCGAGGGCTACTCGATCTCGGCGGGCCTCGACTACCCGGGCATCGGGCCCGAGCACGCCTGGCTGCACGAGTCGGGGCGTGCGCAGTATGTCTCGGTCACCGATGCCGAGGCGCTGGAGGCCTTCCAGCTCTGCTGCGAGACGGAAGGGATCATCCCCGCGCTCGAACCTGCCCACGCCCTCGCCCACGTCATGCGCATCGCGCCCGAGCTGCCCTCGGATCACGTTCTTTGCATGAACATGTGCGGGCGGGGCGACAAGGACATCTTCACCGTCGCCCGCGCGCTTGGAGTGGAGCTGTCGGGCTGAGGCTGCGCGACCTCAGCTTTCGCTGAGCGCATGCGTCTCGAGCACGTCCATCGGCACCACCTCGAGCGCGCGGGCATGCGTCGCGGTCAGATTCACCCGCGGCGCGCACCCCTCGTCATGCGCCTGCAGGAAGCGGCTCGCGCAGAGGCACCAGTGATCGCCGGGCTTCAGCCCCGGAAACCGGAACTCCGGCCGAGGGGTCGAGAGGTCGTTGCCGACATACTTGGAATAGGCGAGGAACTCCTCGGTCATCACCGCGCAGACCGTATGGCTGCCCTGATCGGCGGCGCAGGTGTTGCAGTGCCCGTCACGGAAGAAACCCGTCAGCGGGCTGGTCGAGCAGGACTCCAGCGGCCCGCCCAAAACGTTCTCGGAGGGGTCCATCTCCATGGCGTTGCTCCCTTTCGATGGCGCGGAGTGTAGCGGCCCGCGGCGGCGTGGCAACCCGCCCTCGCTCAGGGCAGGTGCGCCGGCCCCTCCCAGCGGATCCAGCGGCCGTGGAAATCCGCCCGGCCGAGCGCGAGCGCATGGTCGCCGGGCCAGAGCCGGAGCGTGAGCGCGGCGCCCTCGGCATTGCCATCGGCCTCCATCGCGAGCCAGGCGAGCGGCGCGTTCCGCGTCGCCGCCGCGGCGGCGCGCGTGATCGCGGCGGCCGCGCGGGCCTGCGTCGCCTGCGGGAAATACTGCCAGGCGATGGTGTGGAAGATCAGGTGCAGCCGTCCGGGCCGCGGCGCGGCGCGCCCGGCCTCCAGCCAGTCGGCCGCGTCGCCGGCGTCCACCGGCGCGGTATCGGCTGCGATGGCGGCCCGCGTCCGCGCGAGGCGTTCGGGCTGATCGGCCCAGAGATAGGCGAGGAGGCGCAGCCGCCCTTCCGCCGTCGAGACATCGAGCGGCATCCGGTCCACGCCGCGGCGCTCGGTCACCTGCACGTCGGCCTCCGGGGGGAGGGGCCCCTCCCACGCCGGCGCGAGGGTGAGCACCGGATCGGCCGGGCCGTAGCGCCGCCCGCCGATCTCGAGCGCGAATCGGTCGAGCCCGAGGTTCAGCCCGCCGCTCGCGCCCAGTTCGGAGAGGGCCAGCGGCAGGGGATGGCGCGCGGCGAGCCAGCGCGCGGCGGCGGCGACGACCGCGGCCCGGCGCACCTCGTTCGTCTGCGGGGCGCGCGCTGTCCACTCGAGGAGAAACCCGGCGTGCCGCGTCAGCGCGTCCGCGACCGCGGCGCGGAGCGCGGCCTCCGAGGGCTCGGCCGGCGGATAGACCGCCGAGAGCGCCGGATCGCGCCCCGAAAGGTGGAGCGCATGCAGCCCGCCCGCCACGCGCAGGGGCAGGGACGCCCCCGCCGGCCCGAGGTCGCCCGCATACCCCGCCCATGGCCGGGCGAGGGGGCTTTCGCCGTCCCAGAGATCGGCGAGCGCCGCCATCAGTCGCGCCATGAAGGGCGAGCCGAGCCGCGCGCAGGCCCGCCCCTGCGCGCGGAAGGCGCCGGGGACGCTCACTTGAAGCGGTCCACCAGCTTCTGCAACGGCGAGCGCGGGTCGGCCTCGGGCTCGGCCTCCTTCGGCGCGGCGCGCGCCGGTTTCGTCGGCGCCTCGGTGCGGGCCGGCGCCGCCCGTTGCGCCACGGCGTTCTGAAAACGGCTCTGGTCGCCTGCGGCCAGATGCGGCGCCCCGTCCGCGACCCCGCGCAGCACGTCGTCGAGCCAGTCGGCGTCGGCCTTGCCGAAATCGTGCAGCACGTAGCCAGAGACGAGCTCCTTGCGCCCCGGATGCCCGATGCCGAGGCGCACGCGGCGGTAACCCTCGCCGATGTGGGCGTGGATCGAGCGCAGCCCGTTGTGCCCCGCGTGCCCGCCGCCCTGCTTCACCCGGACCTTGCCGGGCGCGAGGTCGAGCTCGTCATGAAAGACGGTCACGTCCTCGGGGTCGAGCTTGTAGAAGCGCATCGCCTCGCCCACCGACTGCCCCGAGCGGTTCATGTAGGTCGACGGCTTGAGAAGGATCACCTTCTCGCTGCCCAGCCGCCCCTCCGCGACCTCGCCCTGGAACTTGGCCCGGAACGGCGGGAAGCCGTGATCCGCCGCGATCCGGTCCACGGCCATGAAGCCGATGTTGTGCCGGTTCCGCGCGTATGTCGCCCCCGGATTGCCGAGGCCCACGAAGAGTTGCATGCCGCCGCTCCTTGCTGGCCGTGTCTGCCGGGTCTAGATGCCCGGAAACGCCACGAAAGGCCAGACGGGGAGACATGCGATGTATCTGACGATGAACCGCTTCAAGGTGAAGCTCGGGCAGGAGGCCGCCTTCGAGGAGGTCTGGACCCGCCGCGACAGTCACCTGAAGAGCGTGCCGGGCTTCAAGGCCTTCCACCTGCTCAAGGGCCCGGAGAAGGACGGCTACCGCCTCTACGCCTCGCACACGGCCTGGGAGAGCGAGGATCACTTTCGCGACTGGACGCGCTCGGAGGCCTTCCGCGAGGCGCACAAGGGCGCCGGCGGGCACGCCGATCTCTACCTCGAGGCGCCGGAGCTCGAGGTCTTCGAGACGGTGCAGACGCTCGACTGAGACGAAAACGGCGGGTCCGCCCGGGCCCCGCCGCTCGAAGCGCTCCGCGTGCGGGCGTTCAGCCCTCTTCGGTCTCGCCCTCGCCCTCTTCGCCGTCCTCGGCGGCATCCGCCGAGCGCAGGCCCGAGGGCGCCTGGATGTTGGCGATGACGAAATCGCGGTCGATCGTCGGCTTCGCGCCCTTCGGCAGCTCGACCGACGAGATGGTGATCGTGTCGCCGATCTCCAGCCCGGAAAGATCGACGGTGATGTGGTCCGGGATGTCGCCCGCCGTGACCATGAGCTCGACCTCCGGGCGCACGACCGTCAGCACGCCGCCGCGCTTCAGGCCCGGAGCGCTCTCGTGGCCCACGAAGTCCACCGGGATGAACAGGTTGATCTTCGTCGTCCGGCGCAGGCGCAGGAAGTCGACGTGCATGGGCAGGTCCTTGACCACGTCGCGCTGCACCGCGCGGCAGATCACGCGCACGTCCTCGTGCCCCTCGACCTTCAGGTTGAAGAGCGTCGAGAGGAAGCGGCCCCTGGTGAGCTTGCGCATCAGCTCGTTGAAGGGCAGCTGAATGGGCAGCGGATCGGCCCCGCCGCCGTAGACGATTCCAGGAACCAGGCCCTCTCTGCGGGCCTGACGAGCGGCGCCCTTGCCCGACCCCGTCCGTTCCTGGACAACAAGATCCGGAATTTCTCCAGCCATGATGTCTCTCCGATATGAAAAGGCGGGGTGCCTCCAAGGCTGTCACCCCGCGTGAAGCCGCGCGATTAGCCGGGATCGCCCGCCTTGGCAAGGGCGAAACGCCCGCGCTTGCCGGCCGGTCGGGGGCGTGGCAAGGCCACTGCGATGCAGATGCTCGCCGATCTCCGCCTGACGCGCGCGCCGGCCGCGGCCTTCGCCGCGATGGGCGTCTTCTGGGGCACGGTGGCGGCCACGGCGCCGGCGCTCAAGCTCCGGGCCGGCCTCGGCGACGCGGAGCTCGGCCTCGCGCTGCTGATGGCGACGGGCGGCGCGGCGCTCGCGCTCCTGGTCGCGGGACGGGCCGACCGCACCTTCGGCATCGGCGCGACGCGCCTCGCCGCGCTTGCGCTGGGCGTGGCGCTGGCACTTCTCGGACTGGCGACGACGCCGCTCGCGCTCGCCGGCGCGCTGCTCCTCGGCGGCACGGCGACGGGGCTTCTCGACGTGACCGTCAACCTCCGCCTCGCCCGGCTCGAGGCGCTGGCGGGGCGCGGGCTGATGAACCTCGCGCACGGGCTCTACGCCTTCGCCTACGCGGGCGGCGCGCTCGCGGCCGGACTGGCGCGGGAGGGGCAGGCCCCGCTGCCCGCGATCCTCGGCGCCGCGGCGCTCGTCCCGCTTGCGCTGACCCCGGTCATCCGCGGGCGGGACGGCGACGCCGGCGCCGGCGAGACACGGCCAGCGGCCCGCGTCCCCCTCGCCCCCGGCCTCGTCGCCGCCGGCGGTGCGGTGATGATCGTGGGCTTCCTCGCCGAGGGCGCGTCCGACGGCTGGGCCGCGCTCCACCTCGAGCGCACGCTCGGCGCAGGCGCGGCGGCGGGCGCGCTCGGCCCCGTCATCCTCGGCCTCGCGCTCGGCACGGGGCGGATCGCGGCGCAGGCGATGCTCCGCCTCGCCGACGAGGCGCGCCTCCTCCGCGCGGCCGCGGCGGTCGCCGCCGTGGGCACCGCGCTCGCGGCCTGGGCGCCCGGGCTCGCGCTCACCTACACGGGGTTCGCGGCCATGGGCCTCGGCGCCTCGGTGATCGTGCCGCTCTGCCTCGCGCTGGTCGGGCGCGGCGCGGGCGAGGCCGCGCGCCCGCGCGCCATCGCGGCGGTCTCCTTCCTCGGCTACGCCGCCTTCTTCTTCGGCCCGCCGCTGATGGGGCTTCTGGCCGAGTGGCGGGGCCTCTGGCTCTCCTTCGCCTGGGTCGCGGCGAGCCTCGCGCTCGTCCCCCTCGCCCTCGGCCCCTGGCTCGCCCGGGCCGCGCGCCGCGGGTGACATCCCGCGTCGCCCGCGTGCAGATCCCCGGTCCTTCTTCTTGGTGGAAATATCCCGGGGGAGCAGCGCGCCCAGGGGCGCGCGGCGGGGGCAGCGCCCCCCCTTGTCCGGCACCGGCGTCCGGCGCCTCAGCCGGTCTGCCAGACCCCCTCGAAGTCACGCGGCACGAGCAGCACGTCGCGGTCGAGCGCTTCGACCCGGCGGCGTCCGCAGAGCGCCATGGAGGTGTCGAACTCCTTGTGCAGGATCTCCAGCGCCTTCGTCACGCCGGCCTGTCCCATCGCGCCGAGGCCGTAGACCCAGGCGCGGCCGACCCAGGCGCCCTTCGCGCCGAGGGCCACGGCCTTCAGGATGTCCTGGCCCGAGCGCACGCCGCTGTCGACGTGCACCTCGATCCGGTCGCCCACCGCGTCGAGGATCGCGGGCAGCGCCCGGATCGAGGAGAGCGCGCCGTCGAGCTGGCGGCCGCCGTGGTTGGAGACCACGATCGCGTCCGCGCCCACGTTCAGCGCGGCCTTGGCGTCCTCCGGGTCGAGGATGCCCTTCAGGATCACCGGCCCGTCCCATTGCTCGCGGATCGCCTTGATCTTCTCCCAGTCGAGCGCCGGGTCGAACTGTTCGTTCGTCCACGACATGAGCGAGGCCGGGTCGGAGACGCCGTCGACGTGGCCGACGATATTGCCGAACTGCCGGCGCCGGGTGGAGAGCATCTCGATCCCCCAGCCCCATTTCGTGGCGAGGTTCAGGAGCGTCGCGGGCGTGAGCTTGGGCGGCGCGGAGAGGCCGTTCTTGATGTCCTTGTGGCGCTGGCCGAGGATCTGCAGGTCGAGCGTGATGACGAGCGCCGAGCAGCCCGCCGCCTTCGCCCGCTGGATCAGGCGGCGGACGTAATCCTCGTCCTTCATGGTGTAGAGCTGGAACCAGAAGGGCCGTTCGGTGTGCGCGGCGACGTCCTCGATCGAGCAGATCGACATCGTCGAGAGCGTGAAGGGCACGCCGAAGCGCTCCGCCGCGCGCGCGGCCTTGATCTCGCCGTCGGCGCTCTGCATCCCCGTCAGCCCCACGGGCGCGAGCGCCACCGGCATCGCCGCGTCCTCGCCCACCAGCGTCGTCGCGGTGGAGCGGTCGCGCATGTCCACGGCGACCCGCTGGCGCAGCCGGATCTCGCGGAAGTCCTCGGTGTTCTCGCGGTAGGTCTGCTCGGTCCAGCTGCCCGAATCCGCGTAGTCGTAGAACATTCGCGGCACGCGGCGCTGGTGGAGCCGGCGCAGATCCTCGATATCGGTGACGACCGGCATCGGACCCTCCTCCCCTGATCCCGCTTGCGCATAGCAATGCGCCGCTGGTCGGGCAAGCGCGCCGCGCAGGGCCGCGGCATGGGGGTGGGCGGGGCCACGGCGCGCGCCGGACGGCCGCGGCCACGTCGGCCACCGGCGCCGGCGCGCCCCGCTCAGTCCGGCAAGACCTTGCCCGGGTTCATCACGCCCGCCGGGTCGAGCGCCGCCTTGATCGCGCGCATCGCGGCGAGCGCCGCCGGGTCCTTGCGCCGGCGCATGGAGGCGCGTTTCGCCTGCCCGATGCCGTGCTCGGCCGAGAAGCTGCCGCGCATCTCGCGCACGATCTCCTCGACCGCCTCCACGATCGCCTCCTTCAGCGCCGCGTCGTCGCGCGAGAGGCGCACCGCGTAATGCACGTTGCCGTCGCCGAGGTGCGCCACCGCGAGCGGCACGGCCGCGGGATCGAGCGCGGCCACCGCCGCCTCAGCCCGCGCGAGGAAATCCCCGACCCGGTCGAGCGGCACGGCGAGGTCGTTGACCGCCACCGGCCCCGGGGCGAGCACCACCTCCGCCGCCCGCTCGCGCCGCGCCCACATCTCGGCGCGCTGCGCCGCGTTCTGCGCCACCACCGCGTCACGGACCGCGTCCGCCTCGAAGAGATCACCGAGGATCTTCTCCAGCTGCGCCTGCACCGGCGTCGCCCCGTCGGGACCGGGCGTGGCATCGCGCGGCGCGGTGGCGCCGACCTCGATCAGCAGGTTGACCTCGTGGCGCGCGGCGAAGGGCGGGCGCACCGACGGGTCGTGCGCCGCGAGCGCGTCGAGGTAGCGCCCCGGCATGTATTCGCAGGCCTCGACGGCGCCGCCCGTCTCCGCCTGCAGCCGGTTGAGGAGGGCGAGCCCGTCCTCCACCGATGGCACCGCCACCATCGCCGTGGCGTAGGCGCGCGGTTCCGGCACCAGCTTGAGCACCGCCGCCGTGATCACCCCGAGCGTCCCCTCGGCCCCGATCAGCAGGTCGCGCAGGGCGTAGCCCGAGTTGTCCTTGTGCAGCTCGCTCATCAGGTCGACGACCTCGCCCGTCGGCAGCACCGCCTCGATCCCGAGGCAAAGATCGCGGGCGTTGCCGTAGCGCAGCACGTTCGATCCGCCCGCGTTGGTCGAGAGCACCCCGCCGACACGCGCCGACCCCTGCGCGCCGAAGCTCAACGGAAAGGCGAGGTCGTGCGCCTCGGCCGCCGCATGCAGATCGGCGAGGATCACGCCGGCCTCGACGACGGCGACGCGCGCCTCCGGCCGGATCGCGCGGATACCGGTCATCCGCTCGACCGAGAGCAGGATCGCGCCGTCCGCCGCGCCGCCCCCGGTGAGCCCGGTGTTGCCCGCGAGCGGGACCACCGGCACGCCCACCGCGTTGGCGAGGCTGACGATCTGCGCCACCTCGGCCGTCGTGCCCGGCCGGACCACGCAGAGCGGCGCGGAGACATGCGCGCCGGTCCAGTCGCGGGCGTGGCCCGCGGCGTCCGCGCCGGTCAGCACCTGCGCCGTGCCCACGATGTCCCCGAGCGCCCCGATCACCTCCGACATGCCGTCCTCCCGCCGATTGCGCCCCCTTGTCGCCCGTCGCGCGGGACGCGCGCAAGTGGCGCCAAGCGGGACGCAGGCAAGTGGCGCGGCCCGCGATCAAGGGGCCCGGCGCGTGACCGAACTCAGGCGCGGTGCGCGCCCGCGGCCAGCCTGCGCACGTAGTCGAGCACCTCGGCCACCGGTTTTCCTTCGGCGATCTCCGCCACGATCGCGCTGCCCACGACGCAGCCGTCGGCGACCCCCGCGATGCTCTCGGCGGCCTCCGGCGACCGGATGCCGAAGCCCACGACCACCGGCAGGTCGGTCGAGGCCTTGATCCGCGCGACCTCCGGGCCGACCTCGCCCGCCTGTGCGGCGGCCGCGCCGGTGATGCCGGTCACCGAGACGTAGTAAACGAAGCCCGAGCTGTTCTCGAGCACCTTCGGCAGGCGCTTCGCGTCGGTGGTCGGCGTGGCGAGGCGGATGAAGTCGATCCCCGCCGCGAGCGCCGGCAGGCAGAGTTCCGTGTCCTCCTCCGGCGGCAGGTCCACGACGATGAGCCCGTCGACGCCTGCCTCCCGCGCGTCGGCGAGGAAGCGGTCCACGCCGCGGTTGTAGATAGGGTTGTAGTAGCCCATCAGCACGATCGGCGTCGTGTCGTCGCCCTCCCGGAAAGCGCGCACCATCTCGAGCGTGCGCTCCAGCGTCTGCCCGCCCGCAAGGGCGCGCTGGCCCGCCGCCTGGATCGTCGGGCCATCGGCCATCGGGTCGGTGAAGGGCACGCCGAGCTCGACGATGTCCACGCCCGCGCCGGGCAGGCCCTTGACGATCTCGAGCGAGGTCTCCGCGTCCGGGTCGCCCGCCATCACGTAGGAGACGAAGGCGCGGCGCCCTTCGGCGCGCAGCCTCTCGAAGGTGGCGGCGATACGGCTCATCGGTGACCTCCCATGTTCGCGGCGATCGCTCTGCCCCAGCGCCGCGGGGAAATCAATGGGCGCTGCGCGGCGGGAGGTTTTGCACCGCGAGCAAGACAGCGTCCGATCTCGACAGCCGCCCGACGCGCCCGCCCTGGCGGAGGAGGCGGCCCCGGACCAGGTGCCCGAGCCCGCCTCTGCCGCCGAAACGGCGACGCCGGCGCCTGCGGCGGCACCGGACCCCGCCCCAACGGCCGAGACGGCGACGCCGCAGCTCCTCCCGCCCGCGCGACCGCGGCGTGTCTTGGGGCCTCAACCCCTGCGGACGGTGAAGCGGGTGTGGTCGCCCTGCGCCTCCGTGGCCTCCAGCGCGTGGCCGGCCTCGGCGCAGAAGTGGGGCACGTCGATCGCCGCCATCGGATCGTCGGCGAGCAGCGCGACCCGCGCGCCGGGGGCCGCCTCGGCGAGCCTCTGTCTCAGCCGCAGGACGGGAAGCGGGCAGCGCAGGCCCCGGGCGTCGATCTCCTCGGTCATGGGCGGGGCATAGTCCCCGGCGCGCCCCGCGTCCACGGCTG
>NZ_JAWLFS010000072.1:0-12416 GCF_041685465.1 Rhodosalinus sp.
TCCTCGAAGACCGACCTGCTGGTGGCCGGGCCGGGCGCGGGCTCCAAGGCGAAGAAGGCCGCCGAGCTCGGCGTCGAGACCCTCGACGAGGACGGCTGGCTCGCGCTGATCGGGCAGGCATGAGCGGGCGGCCCGAGCCGCTCTTTCCGCTCTTCGCGGAGCTCGACACCCTGCCCGGCGTGGGGGCCAAGACGGCGCAGGCGCTCGAGAAGGGGGGGATCGCGCGGCCGCGCGACCTGCTGTTCACGCTGCCGCATTCGGTGATCGACCGGCGCCGCCGCGCGACGATCCGGGGCGCGGATCTGCCGCGGGTGCTGACGGTGGAGGTGACCATCGGCGCCCACCGCGCGCCGCGGTCGAGAACCGGCGCCTACCGGGTCGATGTGGAGGACGCCGAGACCGCGTTTCAGCTCGTCTTCTTCCGCGCGCGGTCGGATTACCTGCAGCGGGTCCTGCCGCCGGGGGCGCGTCGGCTCGTCTCCGGGCGGGTGGAGCTTTACGACGGCATGGCGCAGATGGTGCATCCCGATCACATCGTCGCGCCCGAGGATGCCGGGGAGATCCCGGAGGTCGAGCCGGTCTATCCGCTGACCGGCGCGCTCACGCAGCGCGTCATGGCCAAGGCGGCGCAGGGCGCGCTCGCCCGCGCGCCGGAGCTCGCCGAGTGGATCGACCCGGTGCAGAAGGCGGAAGCGGGCTGGCCCGACTGGCGCGCGGCGCTCGAGAGCGCGCACGCGCCGCAGGGGGAGGCGGACCTCGCCGCCACCCATCCCGCGCGCGAACGCCTCGCCTACGACGAGATGATGGCGCATCAGCTGACCCTCGGCCTCGCCCGCGCGCGGGTGCGCCGCGGCCGCGGGCGGGAGACGCACGGCACCGGAACATTGCAGCGCAAGGTGCTGGAAAGCCTGTCCTTCCGGCCGACCGGCGCGCAGGTCCGCGCGCTTTCCGAGATCGCGGAGGACATGCGGAGCCCGCAGCGGATGAACCGGCTGCTGCAGGGGGACGTGGGCGCGGGCAAGACGCTGGTGGCTTTCCTCGCGCTCACGATCGCGGTGGAAGCGGGCGGGCAGGGCGTGATGATGGCGCCCACCGAGATCCTCGCCCGCCAGCACTTCGAGGCGCTCACCCCGCTCGCCGAGGCCGCGGGCGTGCGGATGGCGCTTCTGACCGGGCGCGACAAGGGCGCGGCACGGGCCGGGACACTGCGCGCCCTCGCCGCGGGGGAGATCCAGGTGCTCGTCGGCACCCATGCGGTCTTTCAGAAGGACGTGGACTTCCGCGACCTGCGCCTCGCCATCGTGGACGAGCAGCACCGCTTCGGCGTGCGCCAGCGGCTGGAACTCGGGCGCAAGGGCGCGGGCGCCGACATGCTGGTAATGACGGCGACGCCGATCCCGCGCTCGCTCGCGCTCGCGCATTACGGCGACATGGACGTGAGCGTGCTGGACGAGAAGCCGCCGGGGCGGAAGCCCATCCGCACCGCCATGGTCTCGACCGAGCGGCTTGGCGAAGTGGTCGAGCATCTGCGCGGCGCGGTGGCCGAGGGGCGGCAGGCCTACTGGGTCTGCCCGCTGGTGGACGAGAGCGAGGCGGTCGATCTGACGGCCGCCGAGGACCGCTTCAAGCGGCTGCGCGCCGCGCTCGGGGAGGGGGTCGTCGGCCTCGTCCACGGGCAGATGCCGGCGGAGGAGAAGGACGCCGCGATGGCGCGCTTCCAGCGCGGCGAGACGAGTGTGCTGGTGGCGACCACGGTGATCGAGGT
Source organism: Rhodosalinus sp. (assembly GCF_041685465.1). Classification (NCBI taxonomy): domain Bacteria; kingdom Pseudomonadati; phylum Pseudomonadota; class Alphaproteobacteria; order Rhodobacterales; family Paracoccaceae; genus Rhodosalinus; species Rhodosalinus sp. Next base: position 1,766 of record NZ_JAWLFS010000072.1, read on the forward strand.
GGGCGTGGACGTGCCCAACGCCACCATCATGGTGATCGAGCGCGCCGAGATCTTCGGCCTCGCGCAGCTTCACCAGCTGCGCGGCCGCGTCGGGCGCGGGTCGGGCGCCTCGACCTGTCTGCTGGTCTACCAGCCGCCGCTCGGCGAGACGGCGGCGCGGCGGCTGACCACGATCCGCGACACCGAGGACGGCTTCCGCATCGCGGAGGTCGATCTTGAGATCCGCGGCGCAGGCGACCTGATCGGCACGGCGCAATCGGGAGTGCCGCGCTTTCGCATCGCGGACATGGAGCGGCAGGCGGGGCTCATGTCCACCGCGCAATCGGACGCGCGGAGGCTGCTGGCCGACGACCCGGACCTGCGCAGCGCGCGGGGCGAGGCGGCGCGCGTGCTCCTCTGGCTCATGCGCCAGGACGAGGCGATCCGGCTGCTGTCCGTGGGGTGAGATCCCGGAGTCGCAGTCCGTTCATGGATGTTCTTAAAAAGTTCTTTACGTGCGCCCCGAGGTGTGAGAACAAAGCGGCAACACGAACACGGATGGAGCGCCCCGATGATCACCCAGCTCGCCACGATCCTTCGCCGCGCCCCGGGCGCCGTCGTCGCCGACATGGCCGGCCTCGTGGCGCTGACGGTGCTTCTGATCGCTGCGCTGCATCTGCCCGGAACGTTCTGAGCTGCCTCGCGATCCGCGGCCCGGCGACAGGGCGCGCCCGTCCCCAGGGCGCGCCGCCGGGTCTGCCTGTCCCCAAGCGGATCGTCCCTCTGCCGCCGCCGTCCCTCGGGATGCGCGGCGGCTTTTTTCTCGGGCGCGCGTGCGGCGTCGCCGAGCGGGTCAGGCGCAGTGCGCCGCCTCGGCCTCGGCCACGGCCTCCGCCGTCGCCTCGAGCGCGAGGAGGATCGAGGCGTGGCGGTTCTTGTAGTCGCGCGCGGGGCGCAGAACCTCGAGCGCGTCGAAGGGCGCGGGCGGCGCGGGTCCGTCGGATTTCAGCATCGCCTTGAGCGCATCGCGCGCCGCCTCGATCTCGGTGCGGCGCCGGCCGATGGCGTTCTGCCCCACGACGGCCGCGGCGGCCTGCCCGAGCGCGCAGGCCTTCACGTCCTGCCCGAAGGCCGAAATGCGCCCGCCCTCGAGCGTGACGTCCACCGTCACCGTGGAGCCGCAGAGCGGCGAACGCTTCTTGACGCTCGCATCCGGCGCCGCGAGGCGCTCGGTGTGCGGGATCTCGGCCGCGAGGGCGAGGATGCGCCCGGAATAGAGCTTGATCAGGTCGGTCTCGGAGCTCATGGCTTCCCCGTCAGGTCTTTCCCGCATAATTAGGCGCCGCCCGAGCGATTGCCAAAGGAAAATGCCGATGTCCTTCGACCCCGCGAACCTGCGCTACGACGCGCGCGGCCTGATCCCCGCCATCGCGCAGGAGGCCGAGACGGGCGAGGTGCTGATGCTCGCCTGGATGACCGCCGAGGCGGTGGCGCGCACGCTGGAGACCGGGCGCGTCACCTACTGGTCGCGCTCGCGGCAGGCCTTCTGGGAGAAGGGCGCGACCTCGGGCCATGTCCAGGACCTCGTGGAGATGCGCCTCGACTGCGACCGCGACACGCTCCTGCTGCGGGTGCGCCAGACGGGGCCGGCCTGTCACACCGGGCGGCGGAGCTGTTTCTACACCGCGGTGCGGGACGGCGCGGAGGTGGAGATCATGGCGCCCGAGTGAGCCGGTCAAGGGGGGCTGTCTGCCCCCCTCGGCGGCTCGCGCCGCCTCACCCCCCGAGAGTATTTGGGCCAAGATGATGGGGCAGGGGAAGCCCCACCATCGCGCGGAGGTCGGCCGGGGTGCGGCCCTCGGCGCGGTAGCCGGCGATGGCGCGGGCGTCGTCGCGCTTTGCGAGGCGCCGGCCCGCCGCGTCGCGGATCAGCCGGTGGTGGTGATAGACCGGTGTCGGCAGGCCGAGGAGGCGCTGCAGCAGGACGTGGATCGCCGTGGCGGGCGCGAGATCGGCGCCGCGGATCACATGGGTGATCGCCTGATCGGCGTCGTCGAGGACGACGGCGAGGTGGTAGGCGGCGCCGAGGCCGCGGCGGGCGAGGGCGATATCACCGACGGCTTGCGTGAAATGCTCGGGGCCGAGCGGGCCGGGGGGTGCCGCGACGCCGGTCTCGGTGTAGGTGACGGGGGCGCGGTCGAGCCCGGCGGCGGCGGCGGCGCGGGCCATGTCGAGGCGGAGCGCGCAGTCCTCTGGCATTGGCCCGACGGGCGGCGTGTGCGGGCGGCAGGTGCCGGGGTAGATCACCCCGTCGGGGCCGTGCAGGGGCGCGCCCTCCTGCGGCGCGGAGGCGGCGGCCTCGATGTCGCGGCGGGTGCAGTGGCAGGGGTAGAGGAGGCCGCGGTCCCAGAGCACGGCGAGCGCGGCGCGGTAGCGCGGCAGCCGGTCGGACTGGCGCATCACCGGGCCGTCCCACGTGATCCCGAGCCAGGCGAGGTCGCTCTCGATCTGCGCGGCCCATTCGGCGCGCGCGCGGCTCCGGTCGAGATCGTCGAGGCGCAACAGGAAGGTGCCCCCCGCCGCGCGGGCCGTGTCGTGGGCCAGCAGCGCCGAATAGGCGTGCCCGAGGTGCAGCGGGCCGGTGGGCGAGGGGGCGAAGCGGGTGCGGAGGCTCACGCCTTCTCGAGGACGTAGACGAGCGCGCCGACGCCTTCGGCCGGCACGTGGTCTCCGTGCTCGCGGAAGCGGATGCGGGCGGCGCCGCTTTCGGTGAGCTGCGTGACGTGGGCCTCGTAGGCCGGGTCCTGCAAGGTGTTGTCGTTGAAGGAGAAGGCGAAGAGCCCGCCCGGGGGCAGGAGGGCCCAGACCCGGTCGAAGGCAGCGAGCGGCGCGGCGCCCGAGCCGATCACGCCGATGGCGGCGGCGGCGGCGTAGCGCCCGGCGCGGTCGGTCATCGCGTCCTCGTCGCCGACGGCGTCGAGGTCGCGGTAGACGCCCTTGGCGCGCGCGACCTCCAGCATGCCGTCGGAGACGTCCACGCCGTCGATCGTGGTGAAGCCTGCCTCGGCCAGCGCCTCGCCCGAGAGGCCGGTGCCGCAGCCGAAGTCGAGGATCGGGCGCGCGGTGTCGTCGATGGCGCCGGCGAGCGCCCGGGCCACGCGCCCCGGCGTGGCGTAGCCCGCGCCGGAGAGGTCGGCGTCGTACTGATCCGCCCAGTCGTCGTAGAGGCGCCGCATGTCGTCGGCGCCCTCGGTCCTGTACACTCTGTCGAGAAATCCCTGTGTCATGGGCGCCAGCTTAGCGGGACCGTCAGGCGGCGTCCAGCGCCGCCCCCGCGAGCCAGGCGCGCCAGGCCGCCTTGGCGCGGTCGGTGTAGGCGCGGTAGCGGTCCCGGCGGCCCTTGCGCCCGCCCTTGAGGCCCTCGACCGGGCGGAAGAGGCCGAAGTTCACGTTCATCGGCTGGAAGGTCTTCGCCTCCGCGCCGCCGGTGATGTGATGCACCAGCGCGCCCATCGCGCTGTCGGGCGGGGCGGTGGGCAGCGCAAGGCCGAGGATCTCTGCCGCGGCGAGGCGGCCGGCAAGGAGGCCCATGGCGGCGGATTCGACGTAGCCCTCGACCCCGGTGATCTGTCCGGCGAAGCGGATGTTGGGCCGTGCACGCAGGCGGAGCTGATCGTCGAGGAGCGTGGGGGAATTCAGGAAGGTGTTGCGATGGATGCCGCCGAGACGGGCGAAGCGCGCCTCCTCCAGGCCCGGAATCATTCGGAAAACATCCGTTTGTGCGCCATACTTCATCTTCGTCTGGAAGCCGACGATGTTGTAGAGCGTGCCGAGCGCGTTGTCGCGGCGAAGCTGCACGACGGCGTGGGGCTTCTGGTCCGGATCGTGCGGGTTGGTCAGGCCCACGGGCTTCATCGGGCCGTGGCGCAGCGTTTCGCGCCCGCGCGCCGCCATCACCTCGATCGGCAGGCAGCCGTCGAAATAGCCGGCCGTCTCGCCCTCGTGGAACTCGGTCTTGTCGGAGGCGAGCAGCGCGTCGATGAAGGCCTCGTACCGGTCCTTGGTCATCGGGCAGTTGATGTAGGCCGTGCGCTCCGCCTCCGTCTCGCCCTTGTCGTAGCGCGACTGCCGCCAGGCGGTCCCCATGTCGATGCTCTCGGCGTAGACGATGGGCGCGATGGCGTCGAAGAAGGCGAGCTGATCGGAGCCCGTCGCCCGCGCGATCGCCTCCCCGAGCGCGGGCGAGGTCAGCGGGCCGGTGGCGAAGATCCAGCGCCCCTCGTCGGGAAGCTCCGTGATTTCAGTGTTCTGCACGGTGACCTTCGGGTGGGACTTGAGCCGGGCCGTGACCTCCTCGGCGAAGGGGTCGCGGTCGACGGCAAGCGCGCCGCCCGCCGGCAGGCGGTGCCGGTCGGCGGTGGTCATCACCAGACCTTCGGCCGCGCGCATCTCCCAGTGGAGCTGGCCCACGGCGTTCTCCGCGTCGTCGTCGGAGCGGAAGGAGTTCGAACAGACGAGCTCCGCGAGATGCCCCGTGCGATGCGCGAAGGTGCCGACCTTCGGCCGCATCTCGTGCAGCACCACGTCGACGCCCATTTCCGCGGCCTGCCAGGCGGCTTCCGAGCCGGCCATGCCGCCGCCCACGATATGCAGCTTTTCCGTCATGCGGGGGATCTAGGCTCCATGCGGGGGTTTGTCACGGGGCGGGGGGTGTCACGGGATCACTGGCGCCAGTCCGGCGCGCGCTTTTCGAGGAAGGCGGAGATGCCTTCGTTCGTGTCGCGGTCGAGCATGTTCTCGACCATCGCCGCGCCGGTGAAGTCGTAGGCCTGATCGAGGGGCATCTCGGCCTGCCGGTAGAAACCCTGCTTGCCGATCTTGACGGCCGTGCCGAGCTTGGCCGCGATCGTCTCGGCGAGCGCCTGCGTCTCCGCCTCGAGCGCCTCGGGCGGCACGACGCGGTTGACGAGGCCGAGCTCGCGCGCGCGGGTCGCGTCGACGAATTCGCCGGTCACCAGCATCTCGAAGGCGTGCTTCAGGGGCACGTTGCGCGAGAGCGCGACCATCGGCGTCGAGCAGAAGAGGCCGATGTTCACGCCGTTCACGCCGAAGCGCGTGCCCTCGGCGGCCACGGCGAGATCGCAGGAGGCGACGAGCTGGCAGCCCGCGGCGGTGGCGATGCCGTGCGTCTGCGCGATCACGGGCTGCGGCATCTCGCGGATCGTCTGCATCATCGTCGAACAGCGGCGGAAGAGGTCGTCGAAGTAGCTCGCGCCCGCGTCCTCGGATTGCCGGCCGGCCTGCATCTCCTTGAGGTCGTGGCCCGCGCAGAAGGCCTTGCCCCGTCCGGCGAGGATCACGGCGCGAATCGCGGTGTCCTCCTTCAGCGTGTCGAAGGCGGCCTGAAGCTCGGCGAGCATCCCGTCCGAGAGCGCGTTCAGCCGCTCGGGCACGTTCATCGTCAGCCGGGCGACGGCGCCCGAATCCTCGCGGTCCAAGAGCGTCATCTTGTCCTCCTCTCCTGTTCGGGCCAACTCTAGGCGTCGTGACGACGGGAGGAAAGCATGGCGGACGGTGACGACGGGCTCGCGATGGGGGGCGAGGCGCTTTCGGCCTTCATGGCGCGCGAGTTTCCGCAGGTGGCGGCGGATTTCGCGATCGAGCGGGTGGCCCCGCGCGAGATCGACGTGCGCCTTCGGGTGGACGAGCGCCACCTGCGCCCGGGCGGCACCGTCTCGGGGCCGTCGATGTTCGCGCTTGCCGACGTCTCGGTCTATCTCGCCGTGCTGGCGATGATCGGACCCGAGGCGCTGGCGGTGACGACGGGCTGCTCGATGGATTTCATGCGCAAGCCCGCCGCCGGAACGGACATGATCGCGCGGTGCCGGCTGCTGAAGCTCGGGCGCGTTCTGGCGGTGGGTGACGTCCTGCTCTACTCCGAGGGGATGGCGGAGCCCGTGGCGCGCGCGAGCATGACCTATTCGATTCCGCCGCGGCCCGCGTAGGGTGCGCCGTCCCGGCGCACCATGCGTCAACGCCGCCGCCCGCGGCGGTCCCATGATTGACCGCCGTGCGGGGGCGTGCGAGCAAGGACGCTCGGGGATGACGGGAGAGGCCGGCCCATGAAGGTCATCATCTGCGGCGCGGGGCAGGTCGGCTGGCAGATCGCGCGGCATCTCTCGGGCGAGAAGAACGACGTTACGGTCGTGGACAACAACGCCGATCTGGTGCGCCGCGCGACCGACGCGCTCGACGTGCAGGGCCTTGCAGGGCACGCCTCCTATCCGGATGTCCTCGACCTTGCCGGCGCGCGCGACGCGGACATGATCATCGCGGCCACCTATTCCGACGAGGTCAACATGGTGACCTGCCAGGTGGCGCACTCGGTGTTTTCGGTCCCGCGCAAGATCGCGCGGCTCCGGGCGCAGAGCTACCTGACGGCGATCTATTCCGACCTCTACCGGCGCGACCACATGCCGATCGACGTGGTCATCAGCCCCGAGCGCGAGGTCGCCGATGCCGCGCTGCGCCGGCTCTCGGCGCCGTCGACCTTCGACGCCGAAACCTTTCTCGATGGCGGCGCGCAGCTTCTCGGGCTCCGGCTGACCGGGGACTGCCCGGTGGTGAACACGCCGCTGCGCCAGCTCACCGATCTGTTCTCGACCCTGCGCGCGGTGGTCGTGGGGGTGCGCCGCGAGGGCACGCTCTTCGCGCCGGAGCCGGGCGATCAGCTCTTCGAGGGCGACGCCTGCTACGTGGTCGCCCATACCGAGGACGTCGGCCGCACGCTCGAGATCTTCGGCAAGTCGGCCAAGCGGACGGAGCGCGTGGTGCTCGTGGGCGGCGGCAACGTCGGGCTGACGGTCGCGCGTGCGCTCGAGGGGCGTGCCGACCGCATCCGCGCCAAGGTGATCGAGCGCGACCGCGCGGCGGCCGAGCGGGCCGCCGACGAGCTGGAGCGCACCATCGTGCTCAATGGCGACGGCCTCGACGTGGGGCTGCTGACCGAGGCCAACATCGCGCGGGCGGACGCGGTGCTCTGCGTGACCGACGACGACAAGACGAACATGCTCGTGGCGGTGCGCGCGAAGTCGCTCGGCTGCCCGATGGCGATCGCGCTCGTCAACGACCCGACGCTCGAGCCGCTGATGGACCCGCTCGGCATCGACGCCTACATCAACCCGCGCGCGACCACCGTGAGCTCGATCCTGCGCCACATCCGGCACGGGCGCGTGCGCGACGTCTATTCCATCGGCGATGCCGAGGCCGAGGTGATCGAGGCGGAGGTGCTCTCAACCTCGCCCATCGCGGGGCAGCGCATCCGCGACACGGACTTCCCCGAGGGCGCGCTCGTCGGCGCGGTGAAGAAGGGCGACAAGATCCTGCGCCCCGATGCGGGCACGCGCATCGAGGAGGGTGACGTGATCGTGATCTTCGCGCTCGCCAAGGACGTCCCCGAGGTCGAGCACCTGTTGCAGGTCTCGATCGATTACTTCTGAGCCGGGCGCCGTGACACGGCTCTGGCAGCTTCCGCTCGTCCTGCTGCTCGCAGGGGCCTTCTGCGTTTCCATGATCGTGCCCGCGGCCGTGGCGCTCGCGGCGGAGGAGTTCGCGACCGCGCGCGCCTTTTTCTACGCGGGGCTGATGGGCACCCTCTTCGTGGCGCTCATCGCGGTCGCCCGGGGCGGCCGGCCGCCGGAGCGCGAGTCGGTCCGCCAGCTTCTGTCGCTTCTGGTCGTCTTCCTGCTGTTGCCCGCGGGTCTCGCCGTGCCCTTTCACGAGGCTGTGCGCACGACGAGCTTTCTCAACGCCTACGTCGAGATGGTCTCCTGCCTGACGACCACGGGCGCGACGCTCTTCGAGCCCGAGCGCCTTTCGCCGGCCCTGCATCTCTGGCGCGCGCAGGTGGCCTGGATGGGCGGGCTGCTGATCTGGACGGCGGCGGCGGCGATCCTTGCGCCGCTTTCGCTCGGCGGCTTCGAGGTCACCGCCTCGGGGGAGCCGGGGCGCGCCGACGCGCGCCAGCCCGCCTCGGCGGCCGCCTCGCCGCAGATGCGCGTCGCGCGGGCGGCGCGGCGGCTCGCGCCCGTCTACGCGGTGCTCACCCTCGTGCTCTGGCTCCTGCTCATGGCCCTGGGAGAGGCGCCGGTGCCGGCGGCGATCCACGCGATGTCGACGATCTCCACCTCCGGTATCTCGGCGGGCGACGGGATCGTGGGGGCGACCGCCGGCATCTGGGCGGAGCTCGCCGTCTTCGCCTTTCTCTTCCTCGCGCTCTCGCGGCTGACCTTCTCGTCCGACACGCTGGCGACGGCGCGGACGGGCCTGCGCCACGACCCGGAGTTCCGGTTCGGCCTCGTTCTGGTGGTGGGCGTGCCGCTGGTGCTCTTCCTGCGCCACTGGGCGGGCGCCTTCGAGGTCGACCGGGACGCGGACCTTCTTCGGGCGCTTCAGGCCCACTGGGGCGCGACCTTCACCGTGCTGTCGTTCCTGACCACGACCGGCTTCGTCAGCGCCGACTGGCAGGAAGCGCAGGCGTGGTCCGGGCTGGGCACGCCGGGGCTCATCCTGATGGGGCTCGCCATTCTCGGCGGCGGCGTGGCGACGACGGCCGGGGGCGTGAAGCTCCTGCGGATCTATGCGCTCTACCTGCACGGGCTGCGCGAGATGGAAAAGCTCGTGCATCCCTCCTCGGTGGGGCGCGCGGGCGGCTTCTCGCGGCGGCTGCGCCGGCAGGGCGCCTTCATCGCCTTCGTCTTCTTCATGCTCTTCGCGCTCAGCCTGACGGTGGCCAGCCTCGTCTTCGCCGCGCTCGGCAGCGGCTTCGAGGAGGCGATGGTGCTCGCCGTGGCGGGGCTGACGACCACCGGGCCGCTCGTCATCTGGGCCGCGGAGTCGCCGATCGCGCTCGCCGAGCTTTCGGGCGGCGCGCGCCTCGTCTTCGCGGGGACCATGGTTCTCGGGCGGTTCGAGCTTCTCGGCATCATCGCGCTTCTGTCGCCCACGCTCTGGCGACGCTGAGACAGGCGAGAATCCGGCATTTCGGGGCTGGAAACTGAAGCGCGCGGGTCCCATACTTTGGTGTCGGACACGAGCCGCATCGCGGCGCGCGCGCGCCGTGCAACGAAAGTCATAAATCCCGGCAGCGCCGACGGCGGCCCGCAGGGATCAGAAGCAAAAAAGGGACATTGGATGGCCTCGGACCGCCAGAACCTTCAGGACACCTTCCTCAACCACGTGCGCAAGACCAAGGTACCGGTGACGGTCTTTCTGATCAACGGCGTAAAGTTGCAGGGCGTCATCACCTGGTTCGACAATTTCTGCGTGCTGCTGCGCCGCGACGGACAGTCGCAGCTGGTCTACAAGCACGCCATTTCCACCGTGATGCCCTCGCAGACCATCAACCTCTACGACGGCGACGACAATAGCTGACGCCGGCGATACACCCGCGACCCGCGCGGCGGTCCTGCATCCCGACATCCGGACCGCGCCCGACCGACGCGATCCCGAGTACGCGCTGGGCGAGGCCGTGGCGCTTGCCCGCGCGCTGCCGGGGCTCGAGGTGGTGTGGTCGGAAAACGTCCGCCTGCCCAAGGTCAACCCCGGCACCTTCTTCGGGTCCGGCAAGATCGAGGAGATCGGCGCCCGGCTCCGGGCCGAGGAGATCGGCCTCGTCCTGATCGACGGGCCGGTGACGCCGGTGCAGCAGCGCAACCTCGAGCGCGCGTGGAAGGTCAAGCTTCTCGACCGGACGGGGCTCATCCTCGAGATCTTCTCGGATCGCGCCGCGACGCGCGAGGGCGTGCTGCAGGTGGAAATGGCCGCGCTCAGCTACCAGCGCACGCGCCTCGTCCGCGCCTGGACCCACCTCGAGCGCCAGCGCGGCGGGCTCGGCTTCGTCGGCGGGCCGGGCGAGACGCAGATCGAGGCGGACCGCCGCGCCATCGACGAACAGCTCGTGCGCCTGCGCCGCCAGCTCGACAAGGTGGTCAGGACGCGCAGCCTGCACCGCGCCGCGCGCGCGAAGGTGCCCTATCCGGTGGTCGCGCTCGTGGGCTACACCAACGCGGGAAAATCGACGCTCTTCAACCGCCTGACGGGGGCGGAGGTGATGGCGAAGGACATGCTTTTCGCCACCCTCGACCCGACGATGCGGGCGGTGCGCCTGCCCGAGGGGCCCGAGGTGATCCTCTCCGACACGGTGGGCTTCATCTCGGACCTGCCGACGGAGCTGGTGGCGGCCTTCCGCGCCACGCTGGAGGAGGTGCTGGAGGCGGCGCTCATCCTGCACGTGCGCGACATCTCCCACCCCGAGACCGAGGCGCAGAAGCGCGACGTGGAGGCGATCCTCGAGGACCTCGGCGTCGCGGAGAGCACGCCGCGGCTCGAGGTCTGGAACAAGCTCGACCTGCTCGCCCCGGAGGAGGCCGCCGCCGCGCGCGCCACCGCGGCGCGGCGCGACGACGTGCTCGCGCTCTCGGCCTGGAAGGGCGAGGGCATGGCCGATCTGACGCAGGCCATGGCCGGCGCGCTCGAGGGCGAGCGGCGCGAGGAACGGCTGGATCTCGGCTTCGACGACGGCCGCCGCCGCGCGTGGCTCTTCGAGAAGGGCGTCGTCCTCGACGAGACGCAGGACGAGGCCGGTTATCACCTGCGCGTGCGCTGGTCGCCG
>NZ_JAWLFS010000307.1:0-2976 GCF_041685465.1 Rhodosalinus sp.
GTAGCGCAGGAAATCCGCCGCCTCGCGCAGCTCGGCCACCGCGTCGCCCACCATCTTGCCCGCCTCGCGGGCGCAGAGCGCGAAAAGCTCGCCGTAGTGTTCTTCGTAAAGGTCCGCGACCCCGCGCAGCACCTCGGCCCGCTCGGCGGCCGGCGCGTCCCAGACCCGTGCGGCGTCCAGCGCCGTATCGATGTCCGCGCGGCTCGCCCATGCGACGCGACCGACAAGCTCTGCATGGTCGGCCGGGTTGCGCATCTCCTGCGCGGGCTCGGGCCGCGCCTCGACGGCGAGCAGAGGCCCCGCCTCCCAGACATGCGCGCGCCACGGGCCACGCGCCCGGTCCATCGCCGCGAGCGTCGGCGGATGCGCGAGGTCGAAGCCCATCGAGTTCGCGCGCTCGGGCAGGAAAATCTCCGGCCCCGTGGGGATGTGCGGGCGCGCCTCCGCCAGCGCGTCGAAGGGATCCTTCGCCACCTCTTCGGGCGTCACCTCCTCGTCCACGATCTGGTTGACGAAGCTTGAGTTGGCGCCGTTCTCCAGGAGCCGCCGCACAAGGTAGGCCAGCAGATCGCGGTGCGCGCCGACAGGCGCGTAGATGCGGCAGCGCGTGCCCTCGCGCGATCGCACCAACTCGTGCAGCGTCTCGCCCATGCCGTGCAGGCGCTGGAACTCGAAGGCGTCGCGGTCGGTGCCGATGTCGAGGATCGCCGCGACCGTATGCGCGTTATGCGTGGCGAACTGCGGATAGAGCCGGTCGGTCATCCCCAGCAGCTTCCGCGCGCAGGCAAGGTAGGAGACATCCGTCGCGGGCTTCGCCGTGAAGAGGGGGAAACCTTCGAGCCCCTCGACCTGCGCGCGCTTGATCTCGGTGTCCCAGTAGGCGCCTTTCACCAGCCGCACCATGAACCGCCGGTCCAGCCGCTCGGCCAGATCGTGCAGCCAGTCGATCACCGGGCCGGCCCGCTGGCCGTAGGCCTGCACCACCACGCCGAAGCCGTCCCAACCGGCGAGCGCGTCATCCGACAGAACCCGCTCCATCACGTCGAGCGAGAGCGACAGGCGGTCCGCCTCCTCGGCGTCGACGTTGAGGCCGATGCCGGCGGCCTTCGCACGGTGCGCCAGCGACAGGAGGCGCGGCGCCACCTCCGCCATCACGCGGGCGCGCTGCGCCTCCTCGTAACGCGGCGAGAGGGCGGAGAGCTTGACCGAGATGCCGGGGTTGTCGCGGATGTCGGCAGAGGTGGCCGCGGTGCCGATCGCGTCGATGGCCTGCGCGTAGGCGTCGAAGTAGCGCCGCGCGTCGGTGTCGGTGCGCGCGGCCTCGCCCAGCATGTCGTAGGAATAGCTGTAGCCCTTCGCCTCCTGCGCGCTCGCGCGTTTCATCGCGCTCTCGATGCTCTCGCCAAGGACGAACTGCCGCCCCATCTCGCGCATGGCGCGGCCCACGGCGGTGCGGATCACCGGCTCGCCCAGCCGCTTGACCGCGCCGCGCAGGGCGGCCACCGGCCCCGGTGCCCGGTCCTCGCGCAGCACGCGCCCCGTCAGCATCAGCCCCCAGGTGGAGGCGTTGACCAGCGGCGAGGTCGAGTGCCCCATGTGACGGCCCCAGTCCGAGGGCGCGATCTTGTCCTCGATGAGCGCGTCGATCGTCTCGGCGTCCGGCACGCGCAGCAGCGCCTCGGCCAGGCACATCAGCGCGATGCCCTCGTCCGTCGAGAGGCCGTATTCGGCGAGAAAGACCTCCATCAGGCCCGGCCGCGTCGTGCCGCGGATGTCGCGGACGAGCGCGGCCGCGGCGGCCGAGATGCGCGCGCGGTCTTCCGTGGAAAGCGCGGCCTCCCGCACGAGACGCTCCAGCACCTCTCCCTCGTCGGCATAGGTGGCCGCATCGACGGCGGCGCGCAGGTCACGGGTGTCACGGGGCATGGGGCACCTCCCTTGATACATGGAAAGTGTATCATCGTGACAGCAGGCGATTTGCCCGTTAAGCTGTCCGCGACAGGCCAATGGGACGGAAATGGGGGCCACATGCAGGACGATGGACCGGCGCGCGGTGTGGCCGACCTCGACCGCTTCGACCGGGCGATGCTGGACGAACTCGCCCGCGACGGGCGGGTGAGCGTCACCGAACTCGCCCGCCGCGTCGGGCTGTCGAAGTCGCCGGTGCAGGCGCGGCTCCGCCGACTGGAGGAGGCCGGCGTGATCCGCGGCTACCGCGCGATCCTCGATCCGATCCGTCTGGGCCGCGAGCACGTCGCCTTCGTCGAGGTGAAGCTCGCCGACACGCGCGAGGCCGCGCTTTCGGCCTTCAACGCCGCCGTGGCCGCGATCCCCGAGATCGAGGAGGCGCATCTGATCGCCGGCAGCTTCGACTACCTGCTGAAGGTGCGCACGCCCGACATGCGCGCCTATCGCGCCGTGCTGGCCGAGCGCATCTCGACCCTGCCCCATGTCGCGCACACCTCGACCTACGTCGCCATGCAGGCGGTCAAGGAGAGCGGGCCGGTGGATGCCGGCGGACAGGAGGCTTGATCGGCGCGGGGGCTGCAGCGATGCTGGGATCATGCGCCTGATCCTGCCGCTGATCCTCGCCGCCGGCCCGGCCTTCGCCGCCTGCCCGCCGCCGCCCGATCATTCCGAAGCGCTGTCGAAGCTCTACGCGCGGATGCAGGCCGCCCCCGATCCGGCCACCGCGCAGCCGCTCAACGACCGCGCCTGGGAGCTTTACACCGACGCGCCGGACGAAGCCGCGCAGGCGGTGCTGTCGCGCGGCATGCGGATGCGCGAGAGCTGGGACCTGCTCGGCGCGCGTCAGGCCTTCGACCGGCTGATCGACTATTGCCCCGACTGGGCCGAGGGCTGGAACCAGCGGGCCTTCGTCCACTACCTGAACCAGAACTTCGCCGCCGCCCTCGCCGACCTCGACGCCGCGCTGGCCCGGTCCCCCCGCCACCTCGGCGCGCTCTCCGGCAAGGC
>NZ_JAWLFS010000308.1:0-2967 GCF_041685465.1 Rhodosalinus sp.
GACGGGATCGGGGCGACCGAGATGCTGCACATCTTCATCTCGAACCGGCTGGGCGACGCGAAACCCGCCTGCACCGGCTTCCCGGTCACCGGCTACGAGGCCAGAATCGTCGACGACGAGATGAACGAGGTGGCGCGCGGCACGCCCGGCCGGCTCGCCGTGAAGGGGCCGACGGGGTGCCGCTACATGGCCGACCCGCGCCAGCGCGACTACGTCAGGCAGGGCTGGAACATCACGGGCGACACCTTCTGTCAGGACGAGGACGGGTATTTCCGTTTCGCCGCGCGCTCGGACGACATGATCCTCTCGTCGGGCTACAACATCGCGGGCCCGGAGGTGGAAGCGGCGCTTCTGAAGCATGACGCCGTGGCCGAATGCGCCGTGGTCGGCGCGCCGGACGCCGAGCGGGGCGCGATCGTCGAGGCGCATGTGGTGCTCGCCGAGGGCGCGGCGGGCGACGCGGCGATGGTCGCGGCCCTGCAGGACTTCGTGAAGGCCACGATCGCGCCCTACAAGTATCCGCGCCGCGTGGTGTTCCGCGATGCCCTGCCCAAGACCCAGACCGGCAAGGTGCAGCGCTTCCGCCTGCGCGAGGGACGCTGACCGCGCCGCAGATCGGCGCCGGGTTCCGCGTTTTCCCGCGCCCATCATCTTGGTCCAAATACTCTCGGGGGGTGAATGCCGCGCCAGCGGCAGAGGGGGGCAGACAGCCCCCCTCTCACGCGACGAGTCACGCCAGCGCCGATGCGCGCGCCGCGCCGCTACCGCGCGAGCGTGAGCTCGGCCTCGAGCCCGCCCAGTCGGGCGCTTTCACCGAGCGTCAGGGCGCCGCCGTGCGCCCGCGCCACATCTGCCGCGATGGCGAGGCCGAGGCCGACGCCGGTGCCGCGGTCCTGATTGCGCGCCGGATCGAGCCGCGCGAAGGGCTTGAGCGCATGGGCCCGCTCCTCGGGCGGGATGCCGGGGCCGTCATCCTCCACCGTGATGCGCAACGTCTGCGCGCCGAGCCGCGCCGAGACCTCGGCGCGGGTGCCGTAGCGCACCGCGTTGGCGATCAGGTTCTCGAGGGCGCGGCGCACCGCGAGCGGGCGCAGGTCCATCTGGCCGCCGCCCTCGGTCGCGACGAGCCGCACATCGGCGCCGGCGCGCGCCGCGTCCTCGACCACCCCGCGCAGGAGGTCCAGGGGATCCACGGTTTCGGACTCGCCCGGCCCCGCCTCGCCGCGCGCGAAGCTCAGGAACTCGTCGACGAGCCGCTCCATGTCCTCCACGTCGCGCGCGAGCGGGGCGCGGTCCTCCTCCTCGAGCATCGAGAGGCCGAGCTTCAGCCGCGTGAGCGGGGTGCGCAGATCGTGGCTGATGCCCGAGAGCATCATCGTGCGCTGCTCGATGTGTCGTTCGATCCGCGCGCGCATGTCGAGAAAGGCGCGGCCCGCGGCACGGACCTCGACCGCGCCGGCGGGTTTGTAGGGCACGGTCCGCCCGCGGCCGAACGCCTCCGCGGCCTCGGCGAGGCGGGTGATCGGGCGGAGCTGGTTGCGCAGGTAGAAAAACGCGATCACCGTGAAGAAGATGCCGAAGACGACCATGTTCACCAGCAGCTGATGCGGATTGGAGGCCGACACGCGCTTGCGGCCGAAGTCCAGCGCCACCGGCCCCGCCACGCTTTCGGCGTAAAGCGAGACGTCGAAATCGCCGGGCAGCTCGATCACCTCGAAGGCGGGCAGCCGCGCCTCGAGGGTTCGGATCACCACCCGTCCCGAAAAGTCGTAGAACCGAAGGCTGTCGGTCGCCGGCACGGCCTCCGGCGGCACGGCGCGAAGCGAGTAGTCGAGCGCCGCCGCGGCCTCCTCGGCGGCGGGCAGCCCCCCCTCCGCGAGGCGGTCAAGAACGAGCGCGACCTCGAGCGCGACCCCTTCGGTCAGCTGCTCGGTCACGTCCTCGAAATGGCGCTGCACGAAGACGACCGAGACGACGAGCTGCAGCGTCACCACCGGCAGCACGAGGATCAGCGCCGCGCGCCCGTAGAGCCCGCGCGGCATGGACTGTTTGAGCCACCGGAAGGCCATGCCTAAATCTACGCACCTCAGCACGGGAGCGAAAGCCGTCATGCCGACCCAAGCCGCCTCCTCCGGCGTTCCCCGCCCGCTCGGACCGGGGCTGCGCCGCATCGTGGCGCCCAACCCCTCGCCGATGACCTTCCGGGGAACGAACACCTATCTTCTCGGGACGCGCGGCCTCGCCGTGATCGACCCCGGCCCGGATAGTCCCGCGCACCTCGAGGCGATCCTTGCCGCGCTGGAGCCCGGCCAGCGCATCACGCATATCCTGGTCACGCACGCGCATCTCGACCACTCGCCCCTCGCGCGCCGTCTTTCGCAGGCGACGGACGCGCCGGTCCTGGCCTTCGGCGACGCGCGCGCGGGCCGGAGCGCGGTGATGTCACGGCTTGCGGAGACCGGCCTCGCCGGGGGCGGCGAAGGGGTGGACGCGGGCTTTCTCCCCGACGTGTCGCTCGCCGACGGCGCGGCGGTCACGGGCGACGGCTGGGCGCTCCGCGCGCTGCACACGCCGGGACATTTCGGCAACCACCTCTGCTTCGCCGCGGAGGACGTGCTCTTCACGGGCGATCTGGTGATGGGCTGGGCGAGCTCGCTCGTCTCGCCGCCCGACGGCGACCTGACCGACTTCATGGCCTCCTGCACGCGGCTCGCGGCCCGGCGCTGGCGTGTCATGCACCCGGGGCACGGGGCACCGATCGCCGATCCGGCCGCGCGGCTCGACTGGCTCGTCGCGCACCGGAGGAGCCGCGAGGCACAGATCCGCGCCGCGCTCGCCGAGGCGCCCGGCACCGCCGCCGAGCTCGCCCGCCGCATCTATGCCGACACGCCGCCCGACCTCCTGCCCGCCGCCGCGCGCAACGTCTTCGCGCACCTCGTCGATCTCGACGCGCGCGGCGCCGCCCGG
>NZ_JAWLFS010000309.1:0-2948 GCF_041685465.1 Rhodosalinus sp.
GTTCACCTTCTCCTTCTTGTAGAGCTCCATCATCTCCTGCTGGAGCTTCTGGCGGTCGTCGCCCGCGCGCTCCTTGATCTTCTCCATCTCGGGCTGAAGTTCCTTCATCTTCGCCATCGAGACGTAGGACTTGTAGGCGAGCGGCAGCAGGAGTGCCTTGATGATCAGCGTGAGGCCGATGATCGCCCAGCCCATGTTGCCGATCAGCATGTTGACTTCGTGCAGGAGCCAGAAGATCGGCTTCGTCAGGAAGAAGAACCAGCCCCAGTCGATCGAGTCGATGAAGCGGTCGACGCCCGTGCGCTGGTAGTCGCGGATCGCCTCCCACTCCTTCGCGCCGGCGAAGAGCTGGGTGGAGACCTCCGCGGTCTCCCCGGGCGCCAGCGTCTCGGTCGGCATCACCGCCTCGGTCTGGTAGATGCCGCGGCGATCGTCGTATTTCGTCGCGGCCTTGAAGGGGCTGCCCGACGACGGGATCAGCGTCGTCATCCAGTAGTGGTCGGTGAAGCCGATCCAGCCGTTCTCGGCCACGCGCGTGACCTCGGCGCGTGCACCCTCGTTCGGGTCCACCTCGAGGTCCTCGACGTCGCCGTAGCTCATCTCGGTCAGGGTGCCATCGGCCATGGCGATGACACCCTCGTGGAGAATGAAGAAGTTCTTCAGGTTCTCCGGCTCGCCGTGCCGGGCGAGGATGCCGTAGGGCGCGAGGCTGACCGCGCTGCCGCCCGAGTTGGTGACCGACTGCGTGACGGAGAACATGAAGTCCTCGTCCACCGCGATGCGCCGGTTGAAGGTCAGCCCGGCGTCGTTTTCCCAGGTCAGCGTCACCGGGCTCCCCGGCGCGAGAGTGTCGCCCTCGGCCACCTGCCAGCGGGTGTCGGGCCCCGGCACGTCCTCGAGCGCGAGCCCCTGTCCGGGCGCCCAGCCGTAGAGCGCGTAATAGGCCTTGTCCCGACCGGCCGGCCGCAGGAGCTCGACGATCGGTGCGTCCTCGTCGATCTCGGTGCGGTAGTCCTTGAGCGCGAGGGTGTCGATCCGGCCGCCGCGGAGCGAGATCGCACCGGAAAGCCGCGGCGTCTCGATGTCGATGCGCGGCGCGTCCTCGCTCGCGGTCTCGGCCGCCGCGCCCGCCCCGGGCGCGCCCGGCTCCGCCGCCTGCGCGTCGTCGGGCGTCGGCGTCGCGATCTCGGCCGGCGCCGAAGTCTCGGACCCGGTCGCGTTGGGATCCTCGGGCGGCGTATCGGGTGGCGGGAACAGCAGGAACCAGATGAGGATGACGCCGAAGCTCAGCGCCGTCGCCAGCAGAAGGTTCTTGTTCTGGTCGTCCATGAAGCGCCGCCCCGGTGGCTGGAAGTCTCGCGGAAGGTCAGAGGGGGTTCAACAGACCGCGAGGCGAAAGGTCAAGGACAAAGCCCGGACAGAATGGCGCGGCCTGCCCGCCGCAGGACCGCGACGCCGCGTCTGGCAGCCCGCGCGCCACCGGGGCCGTGTCACGGGCCGGCGTGCCGGGGTCGGCACGGTCTGTCGCGGGCGTCATGCAGTGAAGGAGCCCTGTCTGCGCATTCAGTCTTGCCGCGGCATCGCGCGCGACACTACGGTGATCGTCTGGGCGAAGTGCGATATCTTCCGGGGCGGCTGACACTTCCGGGCATCCGGATGCGCGTTCGTGACAAAGGAGCACCATTATGCCGCAAGCCTCCGACCTGCATCCTGCCCGGGCTGAGCCCGGTTCGAACTCCCTGCTGCGCGCGGCCCTTCCGCCGGACTTGACGGAGGGTGCGGACGCGGCCGATGGGCCCGAAACCACCTATGCCGTCGGCCTCGACGACCGCTTCGACGGAACCATCGACAGCCCGTCGGACAGCGATTGGGTCGCCGTCGAGCTCGAGGCGGGAACCGAGTACATCTTCAGTGTCTGGGGGCGCGGCGGCACCGATACCGGGCTGGAGGACACGGTGCTGGCGTTGCGCGATGGCGATGGCGCCGAACTCGACTGGCGTGATGACACCGGGGAGAACCTGTTCACGCTCCTGCGTTTCACGCCGCAGGAGAGCGGAACGCATTTTCTCGATGTGCAGGGGTTCGACGGCAGCAGCGGCGACTACACGCTGCAGGTCGCGGATGCGATCTACTCTCCCGCGCAGGCAGCGTCCTACATGACGGAGTTCGACTGGGGTTCCCCGACCCAGATCGCCTTCGACGTCGCGCCCGGCGGAACGCTGAGCTACGATATCTCCGACATCACCCCCGAGGGCCGGAAGCTCGCGGTCTGGGCCATGGAGGCGTGGCAGTCCGTCACCGGCATCGCCTTCGTGGAAGGTGACACCGGAGCGGCCGACATCACCTTCGACGATTCCGAGCCCGGCGCGTTCGGCGGGCCTTCGGAATTCAATCCTGAAACCGGCGTGAACACGAGATCGGACATCAACATCGAGGCCGGCTGGGCCGACGACTACGGCACGACGATGGATTCCTTCAGCCTGGAGACCTACGTGCACGAAGTGGGGCACGCCCTGGGCCTCGGGCACCCGGGTCCCTACGACATCTCGCAGGACTATCCCGCGGGGCGGGCGTTCGACAACGACAGCACGCAGCTCACGGTCATGTCGTATTTCGGCGTCGAGGAAAACCCGACCGTCGACGGGACGCCCGTCAGCATCGTCACGCCGATGATCGCCGACCTCGTCGGCGTCCATGACCTCTACGGAACGCCGAGCGCATACGAGGGCGATACGCTTTGGGGTGCCGGCGGTGACGTCGACGGCTGGCCGGGCAAGGTTCTCGACGCGCTGCTCGCCGATGCCGGGGAGGCGGACCCCGAGTTCTACGCCGGCGGTCCCGTCGGCATGACACTGTTCGACACGGGCGGCGAGGACACGCTCGACCTTGGCCCGGTGACGGCGGCGCAGCGTATCGACCTCTCTCCCGGCGCGGTCTCCGACGCTTTC
>NZ_JAWLFS010000073.1:0-12042 GCF_041685465.1 Rhodosalinus sp.
CGCCGGCATCTCCATCGAGGCGCCGCGCGCCTCCTCGTCGGGCAGCGCGAGCGCCGGGGTGGCCTGATCCTCCGGTGCCGGTCCGGGCAGCCGCACGGCGCGCATCCCGTCGATCTGTCCGAGCCGCACCGCCGTCACCGTCGGGCCACCGGGGGCGCGCAGCTCGACGGCGCCAAGGGCCGCGGAAGGTAGCGTCAGCCGCCGTCCGCGCGTCAGCGTGCCGACCTCCGCAAGGGGCATGCTGAGGCGATGGAGGATGGCCTGCAGTTCCACCGGCGCGGCGGCAGCCGCCGCGGCGAGATCGGCAGCGGGCGCCGGCGCGCGGTCCGCCACGGGCGGCGGCGGCTCGGGCAGCGCGAGCGCGATCTCACCGCGGCAGACACTGCCCGCAAGCTCCCCCGTCAGGCGGAAGAGGCGGAACACCGGTGCCTGAAGCGCAAGGGCGAGCGCGCGCAGACCATCGAGCCGGGCGCCGAATCGCAGGCCCTCGGTCCAGCCGGCGTCCGGCCCCTCCGCCAGTTCGCCGCGGGCGCGGTCGAGCATCCCCTCGACGAGCGGCGCGACGATCGCGGCATCCGTGTCGGTGCAGCGCCGCACCTCGGCCGGGGGATCGGTCACGCGGCCGGTCGTCTGATGCTGAACGAGCCCGGCGACGAGCGCCCCCCCGAGGACCGCCGCACCGGCCCGCCCATCCTTTCCTTCGAGGAGGAGCACGAGGCCCGTTTCGTCCAGCGCGGCGACGAGCCCCTCCTGATCCTGCATTTCCTCGGTCACGGAAGCCACGGAGAGCGCGAGGTGCAGCCGCCCCTGCGCCGCCCCCGCGAGCCCGCGGCGCAGCGCCCGCGCCGCCGAAGGCGTGCGCGCCTCCTGTTCGCGCCGCGTCGCGCCCGCCTTGCGTCGGAGCGCCGGATTCGCCCGCGACTCGCCCATCGCCTGCCCCGCATCGCCGTTCATGGGACGCGACCCTAGGCCGGCAGGGTTAACCGCACATTATTGCGCGGCGAGCGCCGCCGCGGCCGGCAGTCGCACGCGAAAGGCCGCCCCACCCTGCCCCGGAAGATAGGCGATGGTGCCGCCCAGGCGCGCCATGATCTCGCGGCAGATGGCGAGGCCGAGCCCGGCGCCGCCCGCGCCGTGCTCCCCGATGCGGGCGAATTTCTCGAAGATCAGCTCCTGCTGGTCGGTCGGGATGCCGCGGCCGTTGTCGATGAAATCCACCGTCACCCAGCCGCCCGCCTCGCCGGCGCGGATCGTGAGCTCGGGCGCCTCCGACTCGCAGTACTTGCGGACGTTCGACACGAGATTGATGAAGACCTGGCTCAGCCGGTCGAGATCCGTCGAAAGCGGTATGCGCTCGCTCGCCGGATCGCGCCGGAGGCCGAGCGCGGGACGGTCGCCGCCCGCCGCCGCGGTCGCCACCGCATGGTCGACCACGTCGCCGAGCGATCCGTCGCGGATGTTCAGGCTCACCTGCCCGTTTTCCAGCACGCTGAGGTCGAGCAGATCGTCGAGAAGGCGTGTCAGCCGGATCGCCTCGTCATGGATGATGCCCGCGTAACGCGCCTGCGCCGCGGGATCGAGGGGGGCGTCCTCCGCCCCCATGTCGCGCAGGATCTCGCTGAAGGCGCGGATGGAGGTCATCGGCGTGCGCAACTCGTGGCTGATCTGGCTGAGGAAGGCATCCTTCTGGACGGAAAGCTGCGTGAGCTTCTCGTTGGCCGCGCGGAGCTGGCGGGCGGTGCGGGTGAGCTCGGCCTGCTGCGCCTCGAGGCGGGACGAGTATTCCATGATCTGCGCCGTCTCGTCGGCCACGGCGAGCAGGTCCTGCACCGAGACCTGCGTGCCCCCGGCCATCTGGGCGAGCATCGCATGCGCCGCCGCCGCGCCGATGGAGCCGGCGAGCTCGCGCTCGAGCACCTCGAGGAAATCGGGCGTCGCCTCGGGAAGGTCGGCGGAGAGGCCCTGCCGCGCCGCCTCGCGCCGGAACAGCGCCTGCGCCTCCGCGGGGCCGAGGATGCGCTGGGCCATCATCATCAGGTCCTCGCTCTGCACCGCGCCGCCCTGCCAGCTGCGCGCGCCGCCGGGCGCGCCGAGGGCGCTGACGAACTGCGCCCCCTGCAGCCGCTCGAGCGGCGCGGGAAAGCTCGCCAGCGAGACGGCGAGAAAGAGCACCGTGTTGATCGACAGGCTCCAGAGAACGGAATGGATCAGCGGATCGAGCCCCTCGATCCCGAAGAGCGCGTAAGGCCGGAGCCAGGCGATGCCGAAGGGCCCCTCGGCCATCAGCGCGGCAGGCACCACCATGTCCGGCCCGAAGCTCGGCAGAAACAGCGTGTAAAGCCAGAGCGCGAAGCCGGCCGAGATGCCGGCCATCGCGCCGTTGCGCGTCGCGCCGCGCCAGAAGAGACCGCCGATCATGGCCGGCAGCACCTGCACGATCCCGGCGAAGGCGATGAGCCCGATCGACGCGAGCGCCGCGCCGCCGCCCGAAAGGCGGTAGTAGAGGTAACCGAGAAAGACCACGCCCACGATCGAGAGCCGCCGCGCGAGCAGCACCACGTGGCGCACGTCGCCCGACACGGTCGCGCCCCGCCGCCCGACACGAAGCCAGATCGGCATCACGATGTGGTTCGAGACCATGATCGAGAGCGCGATCGCGGCCACGACCACCATCGAGGTCGCCGCCGAGAAGCCGCCGAGAAAAGCCAGCAGCGCCAGCGCCTCCTGCCCGAAGGCGAGCGGCACGGTCAGCACGAAGAGGTCCGGGTTGGCGCCGTCGGGCAGCGTCTCCAGACCGACGACGGCGATCGGCACGACGAAGAGGCTGATCAGGAAGACGTAGAGCGGAAAGGCCCAGGAGGCCGTGCGCAGGTGCCGCTCGTCCTCCAGCTCGACGACCATCACCTGGAACATCCGCGGCAGGCAGAGAAAGGCCGCCGCGGCGAGGAACGTCAGCCCGGCCCAGCGCGCCCCGTCGATCCGCCAGGCCGCGAGGTCGGGGCTGGCGTCGAGGCGCGCGACGATCCCCTCCGCCCCGCCCGCGACGCCCCAGACCACGAAGGCGCCGACGGCGAGCAGCGCGAAGAGCTTGACCACCGCCTCGACCGCGATGGCCATGACGACGCCGTGGTGGCGCTCGTTCGCGTCGAGGTTGCGGGTGCCGAAGATCACCGTGAAGGCGGCGAGGCCCACGGCGACCCAGGTCGCGGTGACCGAGGGGGTGGCGGGCGCCGGCGCCGCCGGATCGGTCTGCGCGAAGGCCGCGACCGAGAGGGTCACCGACTGAAGCTGAAGCGCGATGTAGGGGGTCGTGCCCACGACCGCGAGCACGGTGACGGCCGCGGCGAGCACGTTGGACTTGCCGTAGCGCGAACTGATGAGATCGGCGATGGAGGTGATGCGCTGGGTCCGGCCGATGTGGACGAGACGGTTCAGCCCCCACCACCAGCCGACCATCACCAGCGTCGGGCCGAGGTAGATCGTCAGGAACTCGAGCCCCGAGCGCGCCGCGTAGCCGACCGCGCCGTAGAAGGTCCAGGCGGTACAGTAGATCGAGAGCGACAGCGTATAGACCCAGGGGCTGCGGAGCCACGCGCTGCGCCCGGCGGCGGCGGCACGCTCGGCCGCGAAGGCCACGGCGAAGAGAAAGGCGACGTAGCCGAGGCAGATCGCGGCGAGGAGGTTGAGCGAGACCATCGCGCGCGCCCCCGCGGCTCAGCCGGTGTCCCGCGGCGGCTCCGACCGGCGCCGCCCGGCGCCGTCGTCCCCGCGCGCGATGTCGTCGGCATGCGCGAAGCGCCGCGCGATCAGGAAGGCCGAAAGGATCAGGAAGGCCCAGACCGCGAAGATGAAGAGCAGCGTCCCGGCGGTGCCGACGCTCGCCGTCTCTTCGCCGCGCCAGAGCAGCGGCAGCCCGAAGAGCGCCGCACCCAGCACCGGCAGGAGCCTCGCGGCGTCCTTGAGCCGGCGCGAGCGGTACGCGTCGCGCGAGACGAAGACAGGCCGGCGCGGCGCGCTCATGGCCCGGCCATCTCGCGCACCGCGGCGAGCACGTCGGCGTTGGAAAACGGCTTCGTCATGTAGCGCGAGGCGCCGGCGAGCTCGGCCGTCTCGCGGTCCTTGGCCTGCCCGCGCGCAGTCAGCATCAGCACGGGCAGCGCCGCGAGATCGTCCGCCCCGCGAAGCTCGCGCAGCACCTCGAACCCGGACCGGCCCGGCAGCATGACGTCGAGGATCACGAGATCGGGTCGCTGCGTGCGAACCGCCTCCACCGCGGTCGCGCCGTCGGCGTGGGTGTCCACCCGCCAGCCGTCCCGGTGCAGGATGAAGCGGATCGCCTCCACGATGTTCGGCTCATCCTCGATGACGAGGACCTGCTTGGTCATGGCGGCTGTCTCCTCCCCCTTGCGGGGCCTCCCAACCCCGCAATCTCAGGATGTCGATGTTAACACCATTCCCCACGGGAAAGTCAAAAGCCTGTGGCGAGGATCGAGGGCTCGCGCCGCGCCGGGCACGCCGCGCGCGGGCAGATCCGGCAGGTCACGCCGACCGCGAGCGGCGCGGGCGCCGCCTCGGCCTCCGGGTCCGGCAGAACGAGCATCTGCGCCTGCATCAAGGGCGGCCCGTCGAACCCGGTCAGCGCCGCCGGCCCCGCGACGGCGAAGGCGCGGACAGGCCGCCCCTCGTCGCCGGCCTGCACGAGGCGCCGCGCTACCGGCTGGCCCGGCCGGGCCAGCGCCTCGAAAAGCGGCCAGAGCGCGCAGCCCCCGCCGAAGGGCGGCAGCGGGAAGGCATCGAGCGGCTTGCGGAAGGTGAGCGCGCCCGCCCCGTCGCAGACGGCGAGACCCACGCGCGTCGGCAGCACATCGGGCGGCAAGGCGGCAAGACGCCGCATCGCGCATGAGAGATCGGCGCCCGCCGTGCGGGCGAGCGCGACCGGATCGGGGCCGTGGTCGGCCACCACGCGGGCGGCGAGGTCGAGCGGAATGGCCGCCGCGTCGTCCGCGTAGCGTCGCAGCAGGCGCGCCGCGATGCTGCGCGCGGCCTCCGACGTGAGCTTTTCGGGGTCGAGCGCGACCTCGGGGTCGGCGCCCGGGCGCTCCAGTTCGGGGAAGTGGAACCCGCGCGCGGCGAAGAAGGCCTCGATCTCCTCCTGCGGCGAGGTGAGCGAGCGTCGCGCGTCGGCAGCGCTGTCGAGGTAGGTCACCAGCGCCTGCGCCCCCTCGGCGAGCCGCCGGCTGTCCTCGTCGAGGTTGCGGTGGAAGCGGTCCTGCCACTCGGGTTCCAGCGCGTCGGTGCCGGCGAGGATCGCCGCGGTCGAGCGGATCGCGGTGACCGTCGAGAGCACCTCGTGCAGCGAGGCGGCGAGATGCGGGTCGTGGGCGAGCCGGTCGGTCAGCGTCTCGACCGTGTCCTCGAGCGCGTCGATGCGCCGGCGCGCCTCGGCCAGAAGCTCCGCCCAGCCGGGGAAGCGGCCCGCGAACTCCTCCACGCGGTCGAGTTCGGCACCGGTGCCGGGCTGCGCGGCCACCGCCTCGCGCAGCCGCGCCAGCAGCGCCGCCTCGGCGCCCTCGGAGAGCAGCGAGGGTTCCACCTCCAGCGCCTCGGCGATCCGCACGAGGAGCTTGCCGCCGATTCTGCGGCGGTTGTGCTCGATCAGGTTCAGATAGGACGCCGAGATCCCGGCACGCCGCGCGAGATCGGCCTGCCGCAGCCCGGCAAGGGCGCGGCGTTCGCGGATGCGGCTGCCGACCAGCGTGTCGCGGGACATTGCGGAAAATCCTTGACGCTCAGGCGCTTTCTGCGCTGCCGAATAATCTTTTTACAAAGTATACCACCGCATTGTGCATTTGTTGACAAAAAAATCGTGCGCAGAAAGCTGCTTGTTGCGCATTTTACTTTGCGTCCCGCATACTTCCCTTTGCACATGGTGCGCCCCGCGGCCGGAGAGGAGCCGTCCGCCGGGGTCAATCTCGGGAGGTTTACATGACAAAATTCGACATCACGCGCCGCGGCGTGCTGAAGACCGGTGCCGTGGCCGGCGCCGGCGTGGCACTCCCCACGATCTTTACCAGGCGCGCGCATGCCTACACCAACGAGCCCACCGGCGACACGGTGACGCTCGGCTTCAACGTGCCGCAATCGGGCCCCTACGCGGACGAGGGCGCGGACGAGTTGCGCGCCTACGAGCTCGCCGTCGAGCACCTGAACGGCGAGGGCGACGGCGGGATGCTGAACACCTTCACCTACAAGGACGGCACCAGGACCGAGCTCTCGGGCAACGGCATCCTCGGCAAGAAGGTCGACTACGTCACCGGCGACACGCAGACGAAGTCCGACGCGGCGCGCGCCTCGGCGCGTTCGATGATCGAGAAGGACGGCGCGGTGATGATCACCGGCGGCTCCTCCTCGGGCGTCGCTGTGGCGGTGCAGGCGCTCTGCCAGGAGGCGGGCGTGATCTTCATGTCGGGCCTCACGCACTCCAACGACACCACCGGCAAGGACCGGCGCGCCAACGGCTTCCGCCACTTCTTCAACTCCTACATGTCGGGCGCCGCGCTCGCGCCGGTGCTGGCAAACGAGTATGGCACCGACCGCAAGGCCTATCACCTGACGGCGGACTACAACTGGGGCTATACAACCGAGGAGGCGATCCGCGAATCCACCGAGGCGATCGGCTGGGAGACGGTGGAGACGGTACTCACGCCGCTGGGCGCCGGGGATTTCTCCTCCTACATCACGCCGGTCCTCCAGTCGGGTGCGGATACGCTCATCCTGAACCACTACGGCGGCGACATGGTGAACTCGCTCACCAACGCCGTTCAGTTCGGGCTGCGCGAGGCCACCGCGAACGGCAAGGACTTCCAGATCGTCGTGCCGCTCTTCTCGCGCCTGATGGCACGCGGCGCGGGCGAGAACATCAAGGGCATCTTCGGCTCGACCAACTGGCACTGGTCGCTCTCCGACGAGGCGAGCCAGACCTTCACCCGCTCCTTCGGCGAGAAATACGGCTTCCCGCCCTCTCAGGCGGCGCACACCTGCTACGTGCAGACGCTGCTCTACGCCGACGCGGTCGAGCGCGCGGGCAGCTTCGAGCCCTGCGCGGTGGTCGAGGCGCTCGAGGATTTCGAGTTCGACGGCCTCGGCAACGGCCCGACGCTCTACCGCGGCGCGGATCACCAGGCGTTCAAGGACGTGCTGGTGGTGAAGGGCAAGGAGAACCCGGACAGCGAGTTCGACCTTCTCGAAGTCGTCGAGATCACGCCGGTCGAGCAGGTCACCTATCCGCACGATCACCCGCAGTTCGCGGGCGGTTCGCTCGGCAGCTGCAACAACGGGTCCTGACGGGGCCTCGACCCTGCGCGCCGTCCCCGGACCGGGGGCGGCGCCTGTCAAAGAAGCGGAGGCGCGGGCATGGACGCCATCATCCTGCAGATCCTGAACGGGCTCGACAAGGGCTCGGCCTATGCGCTGATCGCGCTGGGACTGACGCTGATCTTCGGCACGCTCGGGGTGGTCAACTTCGCCCACGGCGCGCTCTTCATGCTCGGCGCCTTCGTCGCCGTCACGGTGAACCGGGTGCTGACGCTGTCGTTCACGACGGTGGACGAGACGCGCACCGACTTCCTCGGCAATCCCGCGAAGATCGAGACCACCTATGCCGAGACATGGTTCGGCCCTGCGGTCGGCGGCTGGATGATCGAGTGGGCGGTGCCGCTCGCCATCCTGGTCGCCATCCCGGTCATGGCGCTGATCGGCCTCGTGATGGAACGCGGTCTGATCAAGCACTTCTACAAGCGCCCGCATGCCGACCAGATCCTCGTGACCTTCGGCCTCGCCATCGTGCTGCAGGAGATCATCAAGTTCTACTACGGCGCGAACCCGATCCCGACGCCCGCACCGGACGCCTTCAGGGGCTCCTTCGACTTCGGGGTGCTGCTCGGTTTCGATCCGATGACGATCATCTATCCCTACTGGCGGCTGGTCTACTTCCTTTTCGCCATGGTGGTCATCGGCGCGGTCTTCGCCTTCCTGCAGTTCACGACCTTCGGCATGGTGGTGCGCGCGGGCATGGCCGACCGCGAGACGGTGGGCCTGCTGGGCATCAACATCGACCGGCGCTTCACCATCATGTTCGCCATCGCGGCGATCGTGGCGGGGCTTGCGGGCGTGATGTACACGCCGATCCTTTCGCCCAACTACCACATGGGGATGGATTTCCTCGTGCTGAGCTTCGTGGTGGTCGTGGTGGGCGGCATGGGCAGCCTGCCGGGCGCGGTGCTCGCCGGCTTCCTGCTCGGCATCCTGCAGAGCTTCGCCTCGATGTCCGAGGTGACCGCCATCCTGCCCGGCATCAACCAGATCATCATCTATCTGGTCGCCATCGTCGTTCTGCTCACCCGCCCGCGCGGCCTCATGGGCCGCAAGGGCGTCATGGAGGAGTGAGCCCATGCTCGGACTCGACCGCAAGGACCTGACGCTGTTTCTCGTCGTCGTCGCGCTGGCGCTCTTCGCGCCCGTCCTGCTCAATCCCTTCCCGGCGGACTCGGGCCTCGCGCAGTTCAACGCGGGCTACCCGGACCTGATGCAGCGCTTCGTGATCTTCGGGATCTTCGCCATCGGCTTCAACATCCTCTTCGGGCTCACGGGCTACCTGAGCTTCGGGCACGCCGCCTTCCTCGGCGTGGGCTCCTACGCGGGCGTCTGGATGATGAAGCTGCTGACGATGAACGTGATCCCGGCGATCATCATCTCGATGCTCTTCGCGGGTGTCCTGTCGCTGCTGATCGGCTGGATCTCGCTGCGCCGGTCGGGGATCTACTTCTCGATCCTGACGCTCGCCTTCGCGCAGATGTGCTATGCGCTGGCCTATTCGGTGCTCACCCCGATCACCGGCGGCGAGACGGGGCTGCAACTGTCGCTCAGCGATCCGCGCATCATCGGCGAGCAGGCGACCCTCAACGGCAACATCCCGGCGCCGCATCTCTTCGGGCTCGAGATGAACGACACCACGCGGCTCTTCATCGGCGACTGGGTCTTCACCCTCAGCACGGGTTACTACTTCGCGGCCGCGCTCATGCTCGTCTCCTTCTACCTCGCCATCCGGCTCTTCCGCTCGCCCTTCGGCATGATGCTGCGCGCGGTGAAGTCGAACCAGCAGCGGATGAACTACACCGGCCTCAACTCCAAGCCCTACGCGCTCGCCGCTTTCGTGATCTCGGGGATGTACGCGGGGCTCGCCGGCGGGCTCATGGTCTCGATGGACCCGCTGGCGGGCGCGGAGCGGATGATCTGGACCGCCTCCGGCGAGGTGGTGCTGATGACCATCCTCGGCGGCGCCGGCACGCTGATCGGCCCGGTCCTCGGCGCGGGGCTCATCAAGTATCTCGAGAACATCCTCTCGAAGATCAACAAGGGCGTGCTGGAACAGTGGTTCGCCGTCATGCCCGACGGGATCGACAGTTTCCTCGTGACGATCGTCTATCCCTTCGTCGGCAAGGGCTGGCACCTGACGCTCGGCATCATCTTCATGCTGGTCGTGATCTTCCTGCCCGGCGGCCTCGTCGAGGGGGCGCAGCGTATCGGCAAACTCTTCCGGCGCGAGCGCAAGCCGGCGGCGCCGGACGATCCCGAGCATCACCCGAAGTCCCAGCCCCACGTGGGCGAATGAGGAGGGCCTGAGATGGGCATTCTCGAAGTCAAGGACGTCAACAAGAACTTCGGCGGGCTCCGGGCGCTGTCGGACGTGACCCTCTCGGTGGCCGAAGGTTCGGTGCACGCGATCATCGGGCCGAACGGGGCGGGCAAGTCGACGCTGCTGAACTGCCTCGTCGGCAAGCTGATCCCCGACACCGGCTCGGTGATGTTCGACGGGCAGAGCGTGCTCGGCCGCAAGCCGCACGAGATCAACCAGATGGGGATTTCCCGGGTGTTCCAGACACCGGAGATCTTCGGCGATCTCACGGTGTTCGAGAACGTGATGATCCCCTGTTTCGCCTCCCGCGACGGCGCCTTCCGCATGCACGCCTACGAGCACATGATGCAGGAGGCCGACGTCGTGGAAACGGCCGAGCGGATGCTTTCGGACGTGAAGATGCTGGAGAAGCGGCACGCGCATGCCGCCTCCCTGTCACGCGGGGACAAGCGGCGGCTGGAAATGGCGATGTGCCTCGTGCAGAAGCCCCGCTTGCTGCTGCTGGACGAGCCGACCGCCGGCATGAGCCGGGCCGACACCAACAACACCATCGACCTGCTCAAGGAGATCCGCGACACGCGCGACATCACCATGGCGATCATCGAGCACGACATGCACGTCGTGTTCAGCCTCGCGCAGCGCATCACGGTGCTCGCGCAGGGCACGCCGCTGGTCGAGGACACGCCGGATGTGATCAAGGGCCACCCCAAGGTCCGCGAGGCCTATCTGGGCGAGGCCGCGTGAGGCGATGAGGTGCATCTGTCGCAAGCAGCGCTGCGGGGCCTGCGCCATCTCGCCGGGCAGTTGCATCAGGACGTGGACCTGATGCCGGGCGGGCTCGCGCAAGCGGTGCAGGACGCGGGCCGGGAGATGCCGGCCGGCGATCGGCTGGCCCTTCTGCACACCATTCGCCGCGCGATCGGGGACGACGCCGTGAGCGCGCTGCGCAATCCCCTCCGCCGCGCCGGCGCGGAGGTGTTCCCCCGGCCCGGTCGCGAAGGCGCATTCTGGACAGAGGTCGCCGCCGGCCTCGCCGCCTGCCAAACTCCCGGCTCGAAAGGAGCGTCCCGATGAACGTCAAGCCCGATTTCTCGAAACACGCGAACATGGCCGAGACGGCGCCTGCCTTCCTCTCGGTCTGGGACATGCACGCCTATTACGGCGAAAGCTACATCGTGCAGGGCATCAGCTTCAACGTGCACGAGGGCGAGATCCTGGCCCTGCTCGGGCGCAACGGCGCGGGCAAGACCACCACGCTGCGGTCCATCGCGCGGCTCGGCGACCCGCAGGTGACACACGGCGAGATCTGGCTCGACCACCAGCCGCTGCACCGGATGAAGAGCCACGAGGCGGCGACGACGGGCGGCCTCGGCCTGGTGCCCGAGGACCGGCGCATCATCTCGGGCCTGACGGTGGAGGAAAACCTCAAGCTCGCGCAGATCGCGCCGCCCGTGGGCTGGTCGCTGGAGCGGCTCTACGAGCTCTTCCCGCGCCTCGGCGAACGGCGCAAGCAGGACGGCGTGACCCTCTCGGGCGGGGAGCAGCAGATGCTCTCGATCGCGCGGGCGCTGGCGCGCGACATCAAGCTCCTGCTGCTCGACGAGCCCTACGAGGGCCTCGCGCCGGTGATCGTCGACGAGATCGAGAAGACGCTGCACACCGTCAAGGCACAGGGCATGACGACGATCCTCGTCGAGCAGAACGCGGTGCGCGCGCTGCAACTCGCGGACCGGGCCGTGATTCTTGACACGGGAAGCATCGTGTTCGACGGTAGCGCTGCGGAGGTGCTCGGAAACGAGCAGTTGCGCGCCGAGTATCTGGCCATCTAGGCGACTGGAGGCCGGGTCGCCCGCCCCCTTTCTGGCTGCTTGCGGGGGCGGGCTCGAGGCCCCGGGCGACGAGGGAGGAGTGCCATGACCACCACGCATCCGCCGTCGGCGGAGACGGTTGCGCGCGCGCATGTGGACGCGGCGGCCTATGAGCGGATGTATGCGGAGAGCGTCTCGGACCCCGACGGGTTCTGGGCGCGGGAGGCGGGGCGGCTCGACTGGATGCGCGCGCCGGAGACGATCCGCAACGTCTCCTTCGACTTCGGCGCTGTCGACATCCGCTGGTTCGAGGACGGCACGCTGAACGTGGCGGCCAACTGCATCGACCGGCATCTGCCCGCGCGCGCCGGGCAGACGGCGATCCTCTGGGAGCCGGACGACCCCTCCGAGCCCGCGCGCCACATCACCTACGCCGAGCTTCACCGCGAGGTGGGGCGCATGGCCAACGTGCTGAAAAACCTCGGGATCGGCCGCGGCGACCGCGTCGTGATCTACCTGCCGATGATCCCCGAGGCGGCC
>NZ_JAWLFS010000074.1:0-12018 GCF_041685465.1 Rhodosalinus sp.
GGAAATTCCTCCTGCGCGACGGCGCGGACGCGCAGATCGGCATCGAAGACGATCGCGCGGCTGGAGGTCGTGCCCTGATCGATGGCGAGGATATGGGACATCGCGCCCGTCCTGCTCTTTTTGTGGGGAAATGCAAGGAAGCGCCGGGGCCGCGGCGGCCCCGGCGCGGGGCACGTCACTCGTTCCAGGACTCGATTAGCTCTTCGTAGGTCACCGTCACCGGCTCGGGATCCTCGTTCGCGAGCTTCGGCTTCGGCGCACCCTCCTGGTCGAGCCAGTACTGCGGGTCGCGCTGCTCGTTGAGCTTCGGGCCCAGCTCGCCCTGCACGCCCGCGCGCTCGAGGCGTTCGAGCACGCGCTCCTGCTCCGCGCAGAGGCTGTCGAGCGCCTCCTGCGAGGTCTTGGCGCCGGACATCGCGTCGCCGATGTTCTGCCACCAGAGCTGCGCGAGCTTCGGGTAGTCCGGCACGTTCAGGCCGGTGTCCGACCAGCGCACGCGCGCCGGCGAGCGGTAGAACTCGACGAGGCCGCCGAGCTCGGGCGCACGCTCGGTGAAGCTCTCGTGGTTGATCGAGGAATCACGCACGAAGGTAAGGCCCTCGTGGCTCTTCTTCACGTCGACCGTCTTGGAGGTGACGAACTGCGCGTAGAGCCAGGCGGCCTTGGCGCGGTCCACCGGCGTGGATTCCATCAGCGTCCAGGAGCCCACGTCCTGATAGCCGACCTTCATGCCCTCTTCCCAGTAGGCGCCCTTGGGGTTGGGGGCCATGCGCCACTTCGGCGTGCCGTCCTCGTTCACGACCGGCAGGCCTTCCTCGACCATGTCGGCAGTGAAGGTGGTGTACCAGAACGCCTGCTGCGCGATGCCGCCCTGCGCGGGGACCGGGCCGGCCTCGGAGAAGGTCATGCCGGAAGCGGACGGCGGGGCGTAGTCCTGCAGCCACTTGATCGCCTTGTCGATCGCGTAGACCGCCGCGGGCGCGTTGGTCGCGCCGCCCCGGTCCATGCAGGAGCCGACGGGCTGATAGTCGTCGTTGACGCGGATGCCCCACTCGTCGACCGGGAAACCGTTCGGCTCGCCCTTGGAGCCCATGCCGGCCATCGACATCCAGGCATCGGTGTAGCGCCAGCCGAGCGACGGGTCCTTCTTGCCGTAGTCCATGTTGCCGAAGACCTCGCGGCCGTCGATGGTGCGGCCGGTGAAGAACTCCGCGATGTCCTCGTAGGCCGACCAGTTGACCGGCACGCCGAGCTCGTAGCCGTATTCCTCCTCGAACTCGGCCATGATCTCGGGATCGGTGAACCAGTCGTGGCGGAACCAGTAGAGGTTCGCGAACTGCTGGTCCGGCAGCTGATAGAGCTTGTCGTCCGGGCCGGTGGCGAAGGAGGTGCCGATGAAGTCGTCGATGTCCAGCGTCGGGCTGGTGACGTCGGCGCCTTCGCCCGCCATCCAGTCGGTCAGGTTGCGCACCTGCTGATAGCGCCAGTGCGTGCCGATGAGGTCGGCGTCGTTGACCCAGGCGTCATAGATGTTCTGGCCCGACTGCATCTGCGTCTGCAGCTTTTCGACCACGTCGCCCTCGCCGATCAGGTCGTGGGTGACCTCGATGCCGGTGATCTCGGTGAAGGCGGGAGCGAGGACGTTCGCCTCGTACTCGTGCGTGGTGATCGTCTCGGAGACGACGTTGATCTCCATGCCCTGGAAGGGCTCGGCGGCGTCGATGAACCACTGCATCTCCGCTTCCTGCTCGGCGCGGGTCAGCGAGGACACGTCGCCGATCTCGGCGTCGAGGAAGGCGCGGGCGGCCTCCATGTCGGCGAAGGCCGGGCCCGTCAGGGCCAGCGCGAGGCCGAGCGCCGTCGTCTGTTTCAAGGATCGCATGTCTTGGGGTCCTCCCTTGGTTTAAGTCGGTCGTGGATCGCCGCCCCTCCCGGCGGCGGGCTGCAGCTCACGCCCAGCGGAAGATCGCGGCGGCGTAGAGCAGGCAGAGGATGAGCGCGTAGGGCTGGTTCGCCCCCACAAGCGCGAGCCAGGCCAGGTTGATGAAGGCCGAGCCGAGCAGCGTCATGAAGAGCCGGTCGCCCCGCGTCGTCTCGAAGCGCAGGACGCCCATGCGCGGGCGCTCGGGAAAGCGCAGCGCGAGGTAGCTGAAGACGATCAGAAGCCCCGCGATGCCCAGAAAGAAGAGCGCCGTCGGCAGCGACCAGGCCATCCAGCCGCCCGCCGAGAGCGGCTGCGTCCAGCCGAAGCCGCCCTCGCGCCCCTCGGGCGTGACCGCGAACAGCCAGCCGAGAAGGGCGAGCCAGAGGGCGCCGACGCCCAGAAAGGCGAGATCGATCTTGCGGGTCGCGGTCATCGGCTCCTCCCTCACACGCGGCCCAGGGCGAAGCCCTTGGCGATGTAGTTGCGCACGAACCAGATCACGAGCGCGCCGGGCACGATGGTCAGCACGCCGGCGGCCGCGAGCACGCCCCAGTCGAGGCCCGAGGCCGAGACGGTGCGCGTCATGGTCGCGGCGATCGGCTTCGCCTCCACGCTGGTCAGCGTCCTCGACAGCAGCAGTTCCACCCAGGAGAACATGAAGCAGAAGAAGGCGGCGACCCCGATGCCGGAGGCGATCAGCGGCATGAAGATCTTCACGAAGAAGCGCGGGAAGGAATAACCGTCGATATAGGCCGTCTCGTCGATCTCGCGCGGCACGCCGCGCATGAAGCCCTCGAGGATCCAGACCGCGAGCGGCACGTTGAACAGGCAATGCGCCAGCGCCACCGCGATATGCGTGTCGAAGAGCCCGACGGAGCTGTAGAGCTGGAAGAAGGGCAGGGCGAAGACCGCCGGCGGCGCCATACGGTTCGTCAGCAGCCAGAAGAACAGGTGCTTGTCCCCGAGGAAGCTGTAGCGGCTGAAGGCATAGGCCGCCGGCAGCGCCACCGTCACCGAGATCACGGTGTTCATGGCCACGTAGATCATCGAGTTGACGTAGCCCATGTACCACGAGGGGTCCGTCAGGATCGTCGCGTAATTGGCCAGCGTCGGGTTCTGCGGCCAGAGCGAGAAGGTGCTCAGGATCTCCGTGTTCGTCTTCAGGCTCATGTTCACGAGCCAGTAGATCGGCAGCATGAGGAAGACGAGGTAGGCCGTCATCACCACCGCCGAGCCGTTGACGCGCACGCGCTTGCGCTGTCCGCCGGCGGTGAGGTTCTCGGGAATGCGGGTCGCGGTCGCCTCGGCCATCTCAGTTCTCCCGCTTCTCGAGGTTGACCATCACGGTGTAGAAGACCCAGCACACCGCGAGGATGACGAGGAAATACATCAGGCTGAACGCGCCCGCGGGGCCGAGGTCGAACTGTCCGAGCGCCATCTTCACCAGGTCGATCGACAGGAAGGTGGTCGCGTTGCCGGGACCGCCCCCGGTCAGCACGAAGGGCTCGGTGTAGATCTTGAAGCTGTCCATGAAGCGCAGCAGAATCGCGATGGTCAGCACGCCCGCCATCTTGGGAAGCTCGATGTAGCGGAACACCTTCCAGCGGCTTGCCTGGTCGATGCGCGCGGCCTGATAGTAGGCGTCGGGGATCGACTTGAGGCCCGCATAGGCCAGCAGCGCCACCAGCGACGTCCAGTGCCAGACGTCCATCACGACGAGCGTCGCCCAGGCCGAGAAGAAGTCCTGCGTGTAGTTGTAGGGGATGCCGAGCTTGTCGAAGGTGTAGCCCAGAAGGCCGATGTCCACGCGGCCGAAGATCTGCCAGATCGTGCCCACCACGTTCCACGGAATGAGCAGCGGCAGCGCCATCAGGACGAGGCAGACGCTCACCCAGGGCCCCTTCTTGGGCATGTGGAGCGCCACGAAGACGCCGAGCGGCACCTGAATGGCGAGAATGATGCCCGTGAAGACGATCTGCCGGCCCAGCGCGTTCCACATCCGGTCCGAGGCCAGAAGCTCCTCGAACCACATGAGGCCCGCCCAGAAGAACTGGTTGTTCCCGAAGCTGTCCTGAAAGGCGTAGTTGACCACCGTCATCAGCGGCACGATCGCCGAGAAGGAGACGAGGATCAGCACCGGCAGGACGAGGAACCACGCTTTCTGATTGGGGGTCTTTTCCATCACGCGGCCCTCCCTTCGACGCGCCAGTCGTTGGCGTAGACGTTGACGTGCGCGGCGTCGAAGGTGACGCGGGTCTTGTCGGGCCCGATCTCCTCGTCCTCGCCGGCGACGATGTTGATGTCGTGGCCGAAGAACTCGGCGCGCACGATCTTGTGGCGGCCCACGTCCTCGACCCGGCGGATGCGCACCGGCAGCCCCTCGCGCTCCGACAGGCGCACGAACTCGGGGCGCACGCCGATCTCGACCTTGCCCGAAAGCCCGTCATAGGCGCGGTCGAGCGCGATCTCGGCGCCGTTGGTGACCGCCTGTGTGCCCGTGACCTGCGCAGGCAGCAGGTTCATGCCCGGCGAGCCGATGAAGTAGCCCACGAAGGTATGCGCCGGGCGCTCGAACAGCTCCTCGGGCGTGCCGATCTGCACCACGCGGCCGTCATGCATGACCACCACCTTGTCGGCGAAGGTGAGCGCCTCGGTCTGGTCGTGGGTGACGTAGATCATCGTGTGCCCGAAATCGCGGTGCAGCGCCTTGAGCTGGGTCCTGAGCTCCCACTTCATGTGCGGGTCGATCACCGTCAGCGGCTCGTCGAAGAGAAGCGCGTTGACGTCCTCGCGCACCATGCCGCGGCCGAGGCTGATCTTCTGCTTGGCGTCGGCCGTGAGCCCCCGCGCCTTGCGGTCGAGTTCCGCCTCCATGCCGATCATCGCCGCGATCGTCTGCACCCGCTCGGCGATGTAGCCCGCCGGGGCGCCGCGATTGCGCAGCGGAAAGGCGAGATTGTCGCGCACGCTCATCGTGTCGTAGACGACCGGAAACTGGAACACCTGCGCGATGTTGCGCTCCGCGGTGGCGGCGTGGGTCACGTCCTGGTCATCGAAGAGGATGCGCCCCCGCGAGGGCTGCAGGAGCCCCGAGATGATGTTGAGCAGCGTGGATTTCCCGCAGCCCGACGCGCCGAGGAGGGCATAGGCCTCCCCGTCGCCCCAGACGTGATCGAGCTGCTTGAGCGCCCAGTCCTCCTCGCCCTTCGGTTTGGGCTTGTAGGAATGCGCGAGGTTGTCGAGCGTGATGCGCGCCATGTCTCTCTCCTCCCTCTCAGGCCGCCGCCGCATAGGCGGCCGCCGCGGCGAGGCGCCCGTCCTCGCCGAAGACGTAGACATGCGCCGGGTCGAGCCAGACGTCGATCTCGCGCCCCGGCGTCAGGTCGTGCACCCCGTGGATCAGCCCCACCCAGCGCTCGCCGTGGTGGTCGAGGTGCAGGAAGGTCTCGGAGCCGGTGATCTCGGTCACGCTGAGCGTCGCGGTGAACTGCATCGCCTCCTCGACGTGGCGCTCCGCCTCGAGGTGGTTGGGCCGGAAGCCCGCGACGTAGCGGCCGTCCGCGAGCTCCGAAAGGTGGCCGGTCGCCGTCGCGCTCTGCCCGTCGCCGAACATCAGTCGGTTGCCGGTCTTGGAGATCGGCAGGAAGTTCATCGGCGGGTCCGAGAAGACGCGCGCCGTCGTCGCGTCCACCGGGCGACGGTAGACCTCCGCCGTGGGGCCGAACTGCGTCACGCGGCCTTCCGAGAGCGCCGCGGTGTTGCCGCCGAGCAGCAGCGCCTCCTCCGGCTCCGTGGTGGCATAGACGAAGATCGCGCCCGACTCGCGGAAGATGCGCGGGATCTCGACGCGCAGCTCCTCGCGCAGCTTGTAGTCGAGGTTGGCCAGCGGCTCGTCGAGGAGCACGAGGCCCGCGTCCTTCACCAGCGCACGAGCGAGCGCGCAGCGCTGCTGTTGCCCGCCCGAAAGCTCCAGCGGCTTGCGGTCCAGCATCGGGGCGAGCTTCATCAGCTCCGCGGTCTCGCGCACGCGGCGGTCGATCTCGCCCGACGGTCGGCGCTGCAGGCGCAGCGGCGAGGCGATGTTCTCGTAGACGGTGAGCGTCGGGTAGTTGATGAACTGCTGATAGACCATCGCCACCTCGCGCTTCTGCACCGGCACGCCTGTCATGTCCCGGCCGTCCCAGAGGATGCGCCCCTCCGTCGGCTGGTCGAGCCCCGCCATCAGCCGCATCAGCGACGTCTTGCCGGCGAGCGTGCGCCCGAGCAGCACGTTCATCGTGCCTTTCTCGAGCGTCAGGTCCGTCGGATGGACATGCACCGCCCCGCGGACGGTCTTGGCCACGCCGTCGAGCACAAGCGTCATCGCGCTCTCCTCCCTATTCTGCCGCGCGGGCCTCTCCCTCGGCGCGGCGCCGCTCGGCCATCCAGGCGTCGATCTCGGCGACCTCCGCCGCCGTGAGCCGGAGCCCGAGCTTCGTGCGCCGCCAGACCACGTCCTCCGCAGTCCGCGCGTATTCGTGCCGCATGAGCCAGCCGATCTCGGCCTCGGTGAGACCGGCGCCGAAGGCCCGTCCCGGCCCGCCGGCCGTGTCCAGAAGCCGGCGCGCCTCGGTCCCGTAGGCGCGCACCAGCCGCCGCGCCTCCTCCGGCGCGAGCTCGGGGTAGGCGGCGGCGAGATCCGAGATCAGCGCCTCCACGCCGTCGACCGGGAAATCGCCGCCCGGCAGCGGCGCCTGCGCAGTCCAGGAGGCACCGGCCTCCGGGAAGTGGCGCCCGATCTTGTCCAGTGCAGCCTCGGCGAGGCGGCGATAGGTGGTGATCTTGCCGCCGAAGACGTTGAGCAGTGGCGCACCCTCCGCGTCGTCGAGGCTGAGCACGTAGTCGCGCGTCGCTGCCGTCGCGGATTTGGCCCCGTCGTCGTAGAGCGGCCGCACGCCCGCGTAGGTCCAGACCACGTCATCCCGCGTGACGGGGCGGGCGAAATACTGCGAGGCGAAATCCAGCAGATAGTCCTGCTCCTCCTCGGTGCAGACGACGGGCTCCGATGGGTCGGGATGATCGGCGTCGGTGGTACCGATCAACGTGAAATCACGCTCGTAGGGGATGGCGAAGATGATCCGCCCATCGGTGCCCTGAAAGAAATAGGCCTTGTCGTGATCGAAGAGCTTGCGCGTCACGATGTGGCTGCCGCGGACGAGGCGCACGCCCTCTCGGCTCGGGATGTGGGTCACGTCGCGGATGACCTGCCCGACCCATGGCCCACCAGCGTTCACGAGCATCCGCGCGTGCGTGGTCCAGCGGTGGCCGGTCTCGACGTCCTCCAGCTCGATCCGCCAGAGGTCGCCCTCGCGCGCCGCCTCGGTCACGCGGGTGCGCGTCCGGATCTCGGCGCCGTGCGCCTCGGCGTCGCGGGCGTTCAGCACGACGAGGCGCGAATCCTCGATCCAGCAGTCCGAATACTCGAAGGCGCGGCGAAACTCCGGCTTGAGCGGCGCGCCCTCGGGCGCCGTCGTCAGGTCGAGCGTGCGCGTGCCGGGCAGGATCTTCCGGCCGCCGAGATGATCATAGAGGAAAAGCCCCAGCCGGATCAGCCATGCCGGCCGCCGCCCCTTCATCCAGGGCATGACGCGGTTGAGGAGCCGCGAGGTCGGCGTCTCGGATTCGAAACGCATCTCCGCGTGGTAGGGCAGCACGAAGCGCAGCGGCCAGGCGATGTGCGGCATGGCGCGCAGCAGCACTTCGCGCTCGATCAGCGCCTCGCGCACGAGGCGGAACTCGAAATACTCGAGATATCGCAGGCCGCCGTGAAAGAGCTTCGTGGAGGATGAGGAGGTCGCCTGCGCCAGATCGCCCATCTCGGCGAGGCGGACGGACAAGCCCCGGCCCGCCGCGTCGCGCGCGATGCCGCATCCGTTGATGCCGCCGCCGATCACGAACAGATCGGCCGGTTCCCGGTCGCTCGACGCCGCGGACACTGCGCTCCTCCCTCTTCCCTGAGATCGAAAAGAAACAGATTCGCGGCATGTTGGTCAACGGATATTTTTCGCTTTTGATCGGTTTTGAGTGTTTGGGCCGAAAGCCGGTAACTTTCGCGGGTTCTCCGCATGTGTTTCCCGCGCTGCAGACGTCGCGGTCCCTCAGCAATCCTGTGCATCCGCTGCGCGGGTCCTTGCCCAAAGCGCGCAGCCGCGCGCGCGATCCGCGCAAATCCGCTCGCCCGCAGCCGGGGCATGGTGCTATACGGCCGCGCGGGAGAGGCAGGCGAAG
This sequence comes from Rhodosalinus sp., assembly GCF_041685465.1. Lineage (NCBI taxonomy): Bacteria > Pseudomonadati > Pseudomonadota > Alphaproteobacteria > Rhodobacterales > Paracoccaceae > Rhodosalinus > Rhodosalinus sp. The sequence continues at coordinate 8,192 of NZ_JAWLFS010000074.1, forward strand.
GATCGGGCCCATGTCGCAGTCGTTCCGGCAGCGGGACATCCTCGAGATCGCGCGCGCGGACGGGCGCGTCCGCGTCGAGGACCTGGTGACGCGCTTCGGCGTCTCGGCGCAGACCATCCGGCGCGACCTGACGGAGCTCGCCGAGTCCGGCTGGCTCGAGCGGGTGCACGGCGGCGCGGTGCTGCGCTCGAGCGTGACCAACATCGGCTACGAGGACCGGCGCGGCACCAACGAGGCGGCCAAGGCCGCCATCGCCGACGCCTGCAGCGTTGCGATCCCGGACGGCGCGACGCTCTTTCTCGGCATCGGCACCACGACGGAGGCGGTGGCGGCGAAACTCCTCGGCCACCGCGAGCTTCTGGTGGTGACCAACAACATCAACGTCGCCAACATCCTCGCCGCCAACCCGGAGTGCGAGATCGTGCTCTCGGGCGGACGCCTGCGCCGCCTGGACGGCGGGCTCGTGGGCACGCTGACCACCTCGGTGCTGGAGCAGTTCCGCTTCGACGTGGCGGTGATCGGCTGCTCCGCCATCGCCGAGGACGGCGAGCTTCTGGATTTCGACTTTCAGGAGGTGGGCGTCAGCCAGAGCATCATCCGCCGCGCCCGCGCGACCTGGCTCGTGGCGGATCGTTCCAAGTTCGAGCGCAGCGCGCCGGTGCGCGTGGGCTCGCTGCGCGACGTGGATCGCTTCTTCACCAGCGCGCCGCTGCCCGAGGAGGTCCTGCGCCTCTGCCGCGACTGGGGCACCGAGGCGCATGTCGTCGCCCCCGACGGCGACGCCGCGGATCGCGCCGCCGGCTGAGACGTCAGGCGGCGCCCTCGGCGCGCACCTCCTCTGCCACGGCCTCGACGAACCAGTCGAAGCCCTCGCTGAGCAGCGCGGGCGAGGCGTGCAGGTCGATCTGCACCGCGTCGAGCGGCGGCAGGCCGAGCCGCTTGCCCGCCTCGATGCAGCCCGCGGGCACGCTCGGGCGGGTCTTGACCGTCGCGGCAAGGCCCGCGCTCACCGGCTGGTTGAGCCCGATGGGCGAGGTGCTGACATAAGGTTCATGCCACGCCCGCCCCGCGCGGCCGAGCGCGGCGAGGGCGTGCGCGCGGAAGATGCAGCCCTCCGGGTTGAGCGCGAGCGGCAGCGCCGCGGCCCGGTCGGGCGCGAACTCGGGGTGCGCGACCCAGATCATGCGCTTGAGCCCCAGGGGACGGCCCGTGCGCGTCGGTTCGTGCCGCACGGCGAGGATCACGTCCAGATCGCCCGCCTGAAACGCCGCGACGAGGCGGGAGGAGATGTCGCAGACGATCTCGATCTGAAGGTCGGGATACGCCGCGCGCGCCCGTGGCAGGAGGCCGGGCAGGTAGGTCTCCGCCTGCTCGCCGGGCAGGCCGAAGCGGATGCGCTCGGGGGCGCGGTCGCGCGCCACCTCGTCGCGCGCGTGCTCCTCCAGCGTCAGGAGCCGCCGCGCGTAGGGCAGCAGGCGCCGTCCCTCCGCCGTCAGCGTGACCGACCGGCTGGTGCGCGCGAAGAGCGTCGCGCCGAGATCCGCCTCGAGCCGCTTGATCTGAAGGCTGACCGCCGACTGGGTCCGGTTCAGCAGCGCGGCGGCCGGACTGAAGCCGCCGCTTTCGGCCACGGCGAGGAAGGCGCGGAGGAGATCGTTCGTCATGACCGATGAGCCATTGCAATAGATGCATCGAGAATAACTCGTTTCACAGATGGATTCGAGCCGCCTATTCCTGAAGGCACCGAGACATCGAGACCACAGGACCCATCCCATGACCGCGACACCGCTGCCCGAGGCGCTCGGGCGGAGCCATCCGCTCGGCCGGATCATCGATCTCGACGCCTATCCCATCGACCGCCTCGCCACGCCGGAGGGGCGGGATCTCGTGGCGCGCTGCCGCGCGCAGCTCGGCGAGGACGGCTGCGTCGTGCTCGCCGATTTCGTGCGCCCCGAGATGCTCGCCGAGCTCGAGGCGGAGACCGCGCGCCTCTCGCCCTCGGCGCATATCAACGCGACCGAGACGAACCCCTACAACTCCGCAGGCGACCCGGCGCTGCCGGACAGCCACCCGAAGAACCGCTTCGACGACCGCACCAACGGCTTCGTCGCCGGCGACCTGATCGGCGAGGAGACGATGATCCGCCGCATCTACCGCGACCCGGACTTTCAGGAGTTCGTCCGGCAGGTGGTGGACGAGCCCGAGATCCACGAATTCGCCGACCCGCTCGCCGATCTGGTGGTCAACGTGCTCAAGGAGGGGCGCCAGCATCCCTGGCACTTCGACAGCAACGACTACATCGTCACGCTCTGCACCCGGAAGCCCGAGGCGGGCGGCGTCTTCCAGTATGTCCCCGACATCCGCGGGGCGCAGGGCGAGAACTTCGAGGGTGTGCAGGCGGTGCTCGACGGGGACCGGTCCGCGCTGAAGTCGCTCGACGTGACGCCGGGCGATCTGCAGGTCTTCTTCGGGCGCAACTCGCTCCATCGCGTCACCCCGGTCGAGGGCCCGCGCGAGCGGCATTCGGTGATCTTCGCCTACGCCCGCGAGCCCGGCTTCGTCGGACAGCCCGAGCGCGCGCGCCGCATCTTCGGGCGCATGGCGCCCGTGCACGAGGAAATGGCGCGCAGCGGCGTCGCCCGCTCCGATGCGCTTGCCGACTGAGTCCGCCGCCCTCACTCTGGGAACGGACGGCCCAGGCCGCCAACCACGCCAAGGAGACAGACCCGCATGAGCATCGTCGAGAGCGAGGCCCTGACCGACAGCGAACCCGACGACATCCCCGTCGTGCCCTCCGCGCCGACCGGCACCTCCGACCCGATCCCGCAGGCCTTCGACCCGAGGCGCCTGCGCGCCGGGCGGCTGACGCGGCTCAAGACCATGATGGCCGAGGAGGGCTACGCCGCGCTCGTCCTCTTCGACCCGAACAACCAGCGCTACGCCACCGGCTCGCGCAACATGTTCGGCTACTTCCTGCGCAACTCCACCCGCTACATCTATGTCCCCCTTCAGGGCCCGGTGATCCTCTTCGAGTATCCGGGCAGCGCGCATGTCTCGACCTGGCTCGAGACGATCGACGAGCACCGCACCTCGAACGTCGTGTGGTCGGCGGTGAACCAGCGCGACGACGTCTCCTCCGATCCCTTCGGCCACGAGATCGCGGAACTCGTGCGCGCCCATGGCGGCGGCAACCTGAAGGTCGGGCTCGACCGCGCGGCGGTGAACCTCGTGCGCTCGCTCGAGGCCGAGGGGCTCGACGTCTTCGACTGCATGCAGGACACGCTGCACTGCCGGCGCATCAAGACGCCGGAAGAGATCGCCTGCCTCGCGCAGTCGGTCGCCGCGACCGAGGCCGCGGTCTGGGAGGTGGAGAAGGCGATCGAGCCGGGCGTGACCGAGAACGACCTCTTCGCCATCCTCTACGGCAACGTCATCAAGCGGGGCGGAGAGTTCATCGAGACGCGCCTGCTGAGTTCCGGGCCGCGCACCAACCCGTGGTTCAACGAGGCGAGCGACCGCGTGCTGCGCCCCGGCGAACTGGTCGCGATGGACACCGACACCATCGGCTGCCACGGCTATTACTGCGATTTCTCGCGCACCTTCCACGCCGGACCCGGCCGGCCGACGGGCTATCAGCAGAGCCTCTACCAGATGGCCTTCGAGCAGATTCACTACAACATGGACCTGCTGCGACCGGGCCTCGGCTACCGCGACCTCGCCGAGACGGCCTGGAAGATCCCCGAGCGCTTCCTCGACCTGCGCTATCCCTCGATCATCCACGGCGTCGGGCTGCACGGCGAGACGCCGCTCGTGGCGCACCACATGGA
>NZ_JAWLFS010000075.1:0-11963 GCF_041685465.1 Rhodosalinus sp.
ACCGCCTCGAAGGCCGCGCGGCAGGCGACCTGCACCGGGTGATCGGGCAGGTGATACTCCGGCCCGGCGCCCCTGTGCCGCGCCAGCGTCAGCATGCCGACGTGCTTGCCCGAGCAGTTGTTGTGCAGTTGCGAGGGCGCCGCATCCGCGCGGATCAGCGCGTCGCGCGCGGCGCGGTCGGCCGGCCATTGCGGACCGCAGCGCAGGTCTGCCTCCGAGAGACCGAGCGCGGCGAGCCAGTCGGCGACGCGGCGGGTGTGCATCTCCGCGCCCTGGTGCGAGGCGCAGGCGAGCGCGAGATGTTCAGACGTGAGCCCCGCCGCGTCGGCGGCGCCGGAGGTGACGAGGGGCAGCGCCTGGATCATCTTGACCGCCGAGCGGGGCAGGATCACCCGCGCCGGATCGCCCCAGGCGTGGCGCACCCCCTCCGGCCCGGCGATCACCGCCGCGCCGAGGTGCCGGCTCTCGGCGAAGGGATCGCGCGTCGCCTCCGCCATGAGCGTCCATCCGTCCATTGCGGCCCTTCCCCTCACGTTTCGGCACGTATGTTCCGAGAGGTCTTTCGCCGGGGGATCATTTCACGCTAGAAGACACGCGTCGAGAGGGACTTGCCCGCTCGCGCGAACCGCCGGGAAGAGCGGTCGAGGCGGGCCGGTACCGGGCATGGACAGCTTGGAGGCAGGCAGATGATTTCCCGTATGTTGCCGGGTCTGGCCGGGGGGCTTGCGCTCGCCCTGGCGAGCATGGCCGTCGCGCAGGACGAGGAAAGCTCGAACCGCGTCGCGGCGGAAACCGACTGGAGCGTATTCGTCGAGGACGACCCCACCGAATGCTGGGCGGTCACGCAGCCGAAGGAAACGGAGAACACGCGCGACGGGCGCGTCGTGGCGGTGCGCCGCGGCGATATCCTGCTCTTCACCTTCTTCCGGCCCTCCGACGGCGTGGCAGGGCAGGTGACCTTCACGGGCGGATACCCGCTCTCGACCGAGGCGCAGATCACCATGGTCGTCGGAGACGATCGCTTCCGCCTCTACACGCAGGAGGACGACCCCGACACGCAGGTCAACGAACAGGAATGGGCCTGGGCGGCGTCGGCCGACGATGACGCGGAGATCGTCGCCGCGATGCGGCGGGGTGAGGACGCCGTCATCACCGCGGAGAGCACGCGCGGCACCCAGACCGAGGACACCTTCTCGCTCATGGGCTACACGGCGGCCGTGGAGGAGGCGCAGGCGCGCTGCGAGGAGTGATCCCGCCCGGCGACGGCGCCCTTTGGCATCGCGGGCGGAATGCTATATGAGGCGGAGTCTCCGTCAGCCGCGGGAAATGCCATGAGTGCCGACGCACCGATCACGCACGATGTCCTGACCATCCCCCGGAAGGTACCGGAGGGGCCGCTCAATCTCGTGGGCCTGACGCGGCCGGCCTTCCGGCAGGCCCTGATCGCGGCGGGCACGCCCGAACGCCAGGCGAAGATGCGCGAGGCGCAGCTCTGGCAGTGGATATATCATCGCGGCGTGCGCGACTTTTCCGCGATGACGAATCTCTCGAAGGCCTATCGCGCGCAGCTCGCGGAAAACTTCTCCGTCGATATCCCCGAGATCGTCTCGCGCCAGGTCAGCGCCGACGGCACGCGCAAGTATCTCATGCGGATCGCCGGCGGCCACGAGGTGGAGACGGTCTATATCCCCGAGACCGATCGCGGCACGCTCTGCATCTCCTCCCAGGTGGGCTGCACCCTCACCTGCTCCTTCTGCCACACCGGCACGCAGAAGCTCGTCCGCAATCTCACCGCGGGCGAGATCGTCGGGCAGGTCATGGCGGCGCGCGACGACCTCGGCGACTGGCCGACGCTCGGCGAGGGGATGGGCGAGCGTCCGCGCCTCGTCTCCAACATCGTGCTGATGGGGATGGGCGAGCCGCTCTACAACTTCGAGAACGTGCGCGACGCGATGAAGATCGCCATGGACGGCGAGGGCATCTCGCTCTCGCGCCGGCGCATCACGCTCTCCACCTCCGGCGTCGTGCCGGAAATCGCCCGCTGCGCCGAGGAGATCGGCTGTCTCATGGCGGTGAGCTTTCACGCCACCACCGACGAGGTGCGCGACCGGCTCGTGCCGATCAACAGGAAGTGGAACATCGCGACGCTGCTGGAGGCGCTGCGCGCCTATCCGCGGCTCTCGAACTCCGAGCGTATCACCTTCGAATACGTGATGCTCAAGGAGGTGAACGACAGCGAGGCGGACGCGCGCCGCCTGCTCAAGCTGATCTCGGGCATCCCGGCGAAGATCAATCTCATCCCCTTCAACGAATGGCCGGGCGCCCCCTACGAGCGCTCCGACTGGGACCGGATCGAGGCCTTCGCCGACATCATCTACAAGGCGGGCTACGCCGCGCCGATCCGCACGCCGCGGGGCGAGGACATCATGGCCGCCTGCGGGCAGCTCAAGTCCGCGACCGAGCGCGCGAAGAAATCCCGTGCCGAGATCGCGGCCGAGGCCGGATTGTCCACGCCCTGAGAACGCCCGCGGCTCGCCCGCCGCGCGCTCCATTTTCGTCACACCGGTCGACTATCCCCTCGGAGCAGAGGCAACTGTTTCGATTGGAGGATACGATGGACCTGATGGAGCAAATGGCCGCGCAAGGCCTCGCCGACATTCGCGACCTCGCGCAGCGCGAGCGCCGCATGGCGCTTTCCGACCGGGAGTGGTCGCACCGGCTGAAGGGCTACGGCTACCGCGTGGTCAAGACCGAGGCCGGGGCGGTGATCTGCGGCGTTCGGAGCGACGCGCCGCTCTGCACCCTGCCGGCCGAGCGCGAACCCTCGGGCGACACGCTGCACTGAGCGTCGGTCAACTTCGCGTTAACCACACCGCGGCAGTCTCGGCGGCATGGAACGCCTGGACCTCGAACTGGCGCCGGAGTACGTCGCCGCGCTCGACCGGATCGCGCGCGCCGAGGACGTGAGGCGCGGACAGGCGATCCGCGACGCCATCCGCCGCGACCTGAAGCGCCGGGAGAAGGCGAAGACGCCCGTCAGGGCGGATGAGCGGCTCGTCGCGCCCTTGCGGGCGCTCCTCGCCGAGGATTTCGCCTATGCGCGCGACTGGTCGGACCTGCAGTCGCGCCTCGCGGCGAAGGGCTACCGCCTGCAGGAGGCCGGGGGTGGCCTCGCGCTGCACGCCCTCGACGGCCGGCGCCTCTGCAAGGGGTCGGAGCTGGGCTACGGCTGCGCCCTCCTTGTCCGGACCTTCGGCGCGCCGGTTCCCGGTCACGCGCACCGCGCGGCGGCGGCCCGCGCGTTCAGCCCTCGGGCGGCACGCGGCCCGGGATCTCCTCGCGCGGGGGCTCGATCTCCCAGTCCTCGATGATCGCGATGGCCTCCTCCGCCGTCTCGGCATAGCGGAAGAGGTCGAGGTCCTCGGGCGAGATGGTGCCCGCCTCGGCGAGCGCGGACCAGTCGATGATCCGCTCCCAGAACGCGCGCCCGAACAGCAGGAAGGGCACCCGCCGCATCCGCCCCGTCTGGATCAGCGTCAGCGCCTCGAACATCTCGTCGAGCGTGCCGAAGCCGCCGGGGAAGATGCAGATCGCGTTGGCGCGCAGCAGGAAATGCATCTTGCGGATGCCGAAGTAGTGGAAATTGAAGCAGAGCTCGGGCGTGATGTAGGAATTGGGCGCCTGTTCGTGCGGCAGCACGATGTTGAGGCCGATGCTCTCGCCGCCGGCCTCCTGTGCGCCGCGGTTGCCGGCCTCCATCACGCCGGGGCCGCCGCCGGTGACGATCACGTTCTCGCCCGTGCCGCGGCACGCCTCGGTCATCCGCCGCGCGAAGTCGCGCGCCACCTCGTAGAAGCGCGAGAGCTCCCGCAGGGTCTCGGTGCGCGCCGTCTCCTTCAGGTCGGGCGGCGGGATGCGCGCGCCGCCGAAGAGCACGATCGTGCTCTTCACCCCGTGCTCGTCCATCAGCATCGAGGGCTTCAGGAGCTCGAGCTGCAGCCGCACCGGCCGCAGCTCGTCGCGCAGCAGGAAGTCCTCGTCGTCGAAGGCGAGCCGGTAGGCGGGCGAGCGGGTCTGCGGCGTCTGCGGCAGATGCTCGGCCGTCGAGCGGTCCGCGCCGGCGTCGGGGAACGGGCTGCGGCGGTCGTCGGTCATGGGGTACCTCCTGTGCCCGCCCTGCCTAACGCCTCCGCCGCGCGTCGGCCACAGCGCGGATTGTGCGGGCCGGGGCGCTCGCCTATACCCCGCGCGACACGCAGTCACGCAAGGGGAGCGACAGATGTCCACCGCTGGTCTGGAAGCCGCGATCGAGGCCGCCTGGGAGGCGCGCGACACCATCACCCCCGCCACCGGCGGCGAGACGCGCGAGGCGATCGAGGCGACGCTCGAGGCGCTCGACCGCGGCGAGCTGCGCGTCGCCGAGCCGGGCGGGAGCGGCGCATGGCACGTGAACCAGTGGGCCAAGAAGGCCGTGCTCCTCGGCTTCCGCATCAAGGACATGGAGATGCAGTCGGGCGGCCCGCAGGGCGGCGGCTGGTGGGACAAGGTGGACAGCAAGTTCGCCGGCTGGGACGCGGCGCGCTGGCGCGAGGCCGGCTTCCGCGCGGTGCCCAACTGCGTCGTGCGCCGCTCCGCCTACATCGCGCCGGGCGTGGTGCTCATGCCGTCCTTCGTGAACCTCGGCGCCTACGTGGACGCGGGCACGATGGTCGACACCTGGGCGACCGTGGGCTCCTGCGCGCAGATCGGCAAGAACGTGCATCTCTCCGGCGGCGTCGGCATCGGCGGCGTGCTCGAGCCGATGCAGGCCAACCCGACGATCATCGAGGAGGGCTGCTTCATCGGCGCGCGCTCGGAGGTGGTCGAGGGCGTGATCGTGCGCGAGGGCGCGGTGCTCGGCATGGGCGTCTATCTCGGCCAGTCCACCAAGATCGTGGACCGCGAAACCGGCGAGGTCTTCATGGGCGAGGTGCCGCCCTACTCGGTCGTCGTCTCGGGCTCCATGCCGTCGACGGGGGGCGTGAACCTCTACTGCGCGGTGATCGTCAAGCGCGTGGACGCGCAGACCCGCTCGAAGGTCGGCATCAACGAGCTTCTGCGCGACTGAGCGTGAGCCCGGGCGCGAAGACGCGCGTCGCCCCGGCGGCGCGTGTTTTTCGTGTCCACCCGGCCGATTTCCCGGGCCGCCGGGAAGCGCGGACAGTGGTGATACGTCGCACGGCTTTGGGGGAAAATCTGGTCGGAGTGGCAGGATTCGAACCTACGACCCCCGCCTCCCGAAGACGGTGCTCTACCAGGCTGAGCTACACTCCGACCGTGTGGCGCCGCATAGCCCGTCGCGCGGGGCTTGGCAAGGGGCGATGCGGGCGATTTCGGCCCGCTGCCGCCGCGGCGGGCGAACGGCCTTGAAAAGGCCGTTCAAGGCGCTTTTCAAGCGCCTTTTCCCGCGCTCAGAGGCTCGCGTCGAGCTCCGCGATCACCGCGTCGCCCATCTCGCGCGTGGTGGCCGGCGTCGCGCCTTCGACGTTCAGCAGGTCGCCCGTGCGGATGCCTTTGGCGAGCACCCGCTCGACCGCCTGCTCGAGGCGCGTCGCCTCCGCGCCCGCGTCGAAGGAGTAGCGCAGCGCCATGGCGAAGCTCAGGATGCAGGCGCAGGGGTTGGCCTTGCCCGCGCCTGCGATGTCGGGCGCGGAGCCGTGCACCGGCTCGTAAAGCGCCTTGGGCCGGCCGTTCGCCATCGGCGCGCCGAGCGAGGCCGAGGGCAGCATGCCCAGCGAACCCGTCAGCATCGCCGCGAGGTCCGACAGGAGATCGCCGAAGAGGTTGTCGGTCACGATCACGTCGAACTGTTTCGGCCAGCGGGTGAGCTGCATGGCGCCCGCGTCGGCGTACATGTGGGTGAGCTCGACGTCGGCGTAGTCCGCCGCGTGCACCTCGGTCACCACCTCGCGCCAGAGCACGCCCGATTCCATCACGTTGGCCTTCTCCATCGAGCAGACCCGGTTGCCCCGCCGCCGCGCGAGCTCGAAGGCGGCGCGCGCCACGCGGGCAATCTCGGCCTCGGTGTAGCGCTGGGTATTGAGGCCGACGCGCTGGCCGCCCTCCTCGAAGACGCCGCGTGGTTCGCCGAAATAGACGCCCGAGGTGAGCTCGCGCACGATCATGATGTCGAGCCCGGCGACCACCTCGCGCTTGAGCGAGGAGAAATCGGCCAGCGCGTCGAAGCACTGCGCCGGGCGCAGGTTGGCGAAGAGGTCCATCTCCTTGCGCAGGCGCAGGAGGCCGCGCTCGGGCTTCACGGAGAAGTCGAGCGCGTCGTATTTCGGCCCGCCCACGGCACCCAGAAGCACCGCGTCGACCGATTGCGCCTTTTCCATCGTGGCGTCGGAAAGCGGCGTGCCATGCGCGTCGTAGGCCGCGCCGCCCACCAGGTCCTCCGCGACGTCGAAGGCGAGCCCGCGCTTGTCGCCGTACCACGCGACGACGCGAAGCACCTCGGCCATCACCTCGGGACCGATCCCGTCACCGGGCAGAATGAGCAGCGAACGATCGGACATGGGGGCACTCCTGAACTGGACGGGTCGCGCTCGCCTAGTCCGCGCCGCACGTCCGGTCAAGGCGGCGCGCCTTCCGGCGCGGCGAGGTCCACCCAGACCAGCCTGTGAGGCCCGGCGGTCGTCGCGGCGGTTGCGAGCGGGCCGCCCTCGGGCCAGACCACGCCCGCGCCCGTCACGCGCCAGTCGGCCGAGGGCAGGACGTAGTGCACCCGCAGGTTCCCCGGCCCGTCCCAGTCGGCCGTGTCGAGTGCCGGGGCGCCCGCGTGGTCCGGATCGGCCGCGGCGCGGGCGCCCACGCTCTCCGGGCGCGGGTCCTGCAGGCGCGGGTCTTCCAGCAGCGCGCGGATCGCGGCGTGCCGCCCCTCGCCGTCCACGGGATCGAGGTTGGCGTTGCCGAGGAGCACGAAGCGCCGCTCCGGCGCCGGGCCGAAGGCGCCGTCGAGCACATGGCGCCAGAGGCGGATCTCGTCGGCGTTGCGCAGGCCGTTGCGGTCCTCCGGCCCGTCGAAGACCGGCGGCGTCGCCGCGAAGGCCAGAACGGTGAGCGGCGCCGCGCCCTCGGGGCGCACCTCGACCGTCCAGTGCCCGGTGGAGGAAAGGCGCTGCGCTGCCAGCACCGCCTCGGAAAGCCCGGCCTCCGTTGCGCGGCTCTCGGGCAGATCGCGCCAGAGCAGGGCGGAGTAATCCCGCGCAGCCTCCGCATCGATCGGGTGGCGCGACAGGAGCGCGAGCCCGCCGTCGCCCGCGAAGCGGCCCCAGCCCTGCGCGTCGTCGGCCTCGCCCCGGCGCCCGTCGCCGTCGAGGTCGAGCTCGGTGGCCATTCCGGCATTCGGGCGCAGCGCGAAACGGTGGGGCATGGGGTGCCCGGCCTCGGCCACCAGTCCGGCGAAGGCATCGAGGGCGCGGCCCTCCCAGTCGTAGTCGAAATCCGTGAGCAGCAGGATATCCGGCCCCGCCTCGGCGATCACCTCGGCGGCGGCCGCGGCCTGCGCCTCGCCCGCGCGGATGTCGCGGAGGAGCAGCCCCGGCCCGTCGCGCGAGAGCGCGGCGCCATAGGTCGCCACGCGCAGCGTCTCGGCCGGGAGCGCACCGGCCCAGAGCGCGGCGAGCAGTGCAAGCGCGCTCAGGCTGCCGCGGGGGCCTCGCGCAGGGCGGTGGTGCGCCGGCGCTTGTCCTCGACAAGGTCGGCGACGCGCTGCAGTGCAAGGGCGCGCATGATCATGCTGACGGGCAGAAAGCCCCATACGCTCATCATCCAGATCAGGGTATGCGGGTCGCCGAGCCGCAACGGGCCGACGGCCAGCGTCACCACCTTGAGCGCTGCGGGTAGCACGAAGGGGACCAGAACGCCCAGCATCAGATTGACGCGCCCCTCGCGGCGCAGCCGCTGCACGATGTCGCCGCCGCTCGTCGGGTCGAAGAGCGGCATGTTGATCCAGACGTTGAACGGCCCGTCGCGCAGCGGCCAGCCTCGTCGCACCACGAGGGCGAAGATGCCGAGCGTGAGCGCAGCATAGACGCAGGCGAGGCCCGCTGCCGCATGCACCGCCTCCAGCGCGGTTGCGCCCGGGCTTTCGGCCACGCCGATGAGGAGCAGGCGGAGGGGCGAGTAGGGGAAGTCCAGCGCGGTCCCCGCGAGCGTGCCGAGCGATGTGAGGGCGCCGCTGAACAGCGTGGGCCGCACGAAATCGGCACAGACGACCGCGGTGCTCAGCACCACGGCGAAGAGACAGGCGAAGCGCAGGCGGTTGAAGGGGGGCGCATCGCGGAATTCCACGACACTCGGATAATCGGTGTAATACTCCACGAAGACGAAGGTCGCGGCGATGAAACAGACCAGCGGGAGGGCGAAGCCGCCGCCCCCGATCGTTGCCGGCAAGACCAGCGCCGGCATCACCACAAGAAGCGCGGCGAGCACGGCGCGCGCCGCGGCGCCCACGAGCCGTTCGATCACTGCCCATTCCCTTCGTCTCGGCCGGGCGCTGTTTTCATCCGCGCCCTCGTCGCCGGTCCGGACCCGCCGTGCATGACGGACTGCCTCAAACTCGCCCGAATCCTGCCCAGTTTCCGTCACAGCCTCAACTCCGGGGTTAAGCATGCCTGCAAAATCGGGCGGCTTCTGGGCCGGACTGGTGCGTCAATGCATCAAAACGGCGACCTCGGTCGGTCGCCGAAAAGAGGAAATACAAGATCTTGTGTGCCGCTCTTCAGGTCCTGACTTCAGACCCAGGGGCGTTCGGCCGCCAGGCGCGACTCGAATGATTCGATCTCGGCGGCGCGGCCAAGCGTCAGGCCGATGTCGTCGAGCCCCTCCATCAGGCAGTGCTTCTTGAAGGGGTCGATCTCGAAGGGGTACTCCGTCCCGTCCGCGCCGACGACGACCTGTTTTTCCAGATCGACGGTCAGGCGCGCGTTGCCGCCCTGCTCGGCGTCCTGCATCAGCGCGTCCACCTGCGCCTGCGGCAGGACCACGGGCAGGATGCCGTTCTTGAAGCAGTTGTTGTGGAAGATGTCGGCGAAGCTCGGCGCGATGATGCAGCGGATGCCGAAATCCTCCAGCGCCCAGGGCGCGTGCTCGCGCGAGGAGCCGCAGCCGAAGTTGGCGCCGGCGACGAGGATCTCGGCGTCGCGCCAGGGCGCCCTGTTCAGCACGAAGTCCGGCACCTCGTCGCCGTTCGCGTCGTAGCGCATCTCGTCGAAGAGCGCGACGCCGAGCCCGGTGCGCTTGATCGTCTTCAGGTACTGTTTCGGGATGATCATGTCGGTATCGACGTTGATCAGGGGCAGCGGCGCCGCGATGGCGGTGAGCCTTTCGAATTTTTGCATTGTCTCGCTCCTTTCCGCCGGGTTCAGGTCAGCTCGCGCACGTCGGTCAGCCGCCCGGTGACGGCGGCGGCCGCGGCCATCGCCGGCGACATCAGGTGCGTGCGCCCGCCGCGGCCCTGCCGGCCCTCGAAGTTGCGGTTCGAGGTCGCCGCGCAGCGTTCGCCGGGGCTCAGCTGATCCGGGTTCATGCCGAGGCACATCGAGCAGCCGGCGAGGCGCCAGTCGAAGCCCGCCTCCTTGAAGATGTCGGCAAGGCCCTCCTCCTCGGCCTGCGCGCGCACGAGGCCGGAGCCGGGCACGATCATGGCGCGCACGCCCTCCTTGACCTTGCGGCCCTTCACGACCTCGGCCGCGGCGCGCAGATCCTCGATCCGCGCATTGGTGCAGGAGCCGATGAAGACGGTGTCGATGTCGATCTCCGAAAGCGGCGTGCCGGGGGCGAGCCCCATGTATTCCAGCGCGCGCTTCGCCGACTCGGCCTTGCCGTCGGCGAAGCTGTCGGGGTCGGGGACCGCGCCGGTGATCGGCACCACGTCCTCGGGCGAGGTGCCCCATGTCACCACGGGCACGATCTCCGAGGCGTCGAGGGTGACGACCTTGTCCCAGTGCGCGTCCGCGTCCGAGTGCAGCGTCTTCCACCAGGCGAGCGCGGCTTCCCACGCGGCGCCCTTGGGCGCGTGCGGGCGGCCGGCGACGTAGTCGAACGTCGTCTCGTCGGGGGCGATCAGCCCGGCACGCGCGCCGCCCTCGATCGCCATGTTGCAGAGGGTCATGCGCCCCTCCATGGAGAGCGAGCGGATCGCCTCGCCGCAGTACTCGATGACGTGGCCGGTGCCGCCGGCGGTGCCGGTCTTGCCGATGATCGAGAGCGTGATGTCCTTGGCGGTCACGCCGGGCGGCAGCTTGCCCGTCACCTCGACCTTCATGTTCTTCGACTTGCGGGTGATGAGCGTCTGCGTGGCGAGGACGTGCTCGACCTCGGAGGTGCCGATGCCGTGCGCCAGCGCCCCGAAGGCGCCGTGCGTCGAGGTGTGGCTGTCGCCGCAGACCACCGTCATGCCCGGCAGGGTCCAGCCCTGCTCGGGGCCGATGATGTGCACGATGCCCTGCCGCACGTCGCTGACGGGGTAATAGACGACGCCGAACTCGCGCGCGTTGCGGTCCAGCGCCTCGACCTGGATGCGCGACTGTTCGTCGTCGATGCGGTCGGCGCGGTCGGCGCTCGTCGGAACGTTGTGGTCGGGCACGGCGATGGTGCGCTCGGGCGCGCGCACCGCGCGGCCGGCGAGGCGCAGCCCCTCGAAGGCCTGCGGGCTCGTGACCTCGTGCACGAGGTGGCGGTCGATGTAGAGGAGCGCGGTGCCGTCCTCGTCCTCATGGACGAGGTGCGCGTCCCAGATCTTGTCGTAGAGCGTCTTGGGGGACATGGGTCTCTCCCGTGGGTGGCGATGGGCTGGACAGGGCAGGGGAGCGCGCCGCGTGGCGCACCGGTGTCAGGCTCAGGCCGCCCGCGCGAGCACGCTGCGCGCGGCCCCGAAAAAGCGCCACGGCAGGCGGGCGCGGTCGTCCATGTCGAAGACCCGGCTCATGAAAGGGGAAATATACCGCGCCCCGACGACAAGCAAGCGCGGAAGCGGCGGCGTCGCGCCTGCCCGGTGGGGGTTCATTGAATTGTCGCCCCCGGCTTGCTACCTTCGGGACATGCCCGGCGCCGGGGCAGGGTACGGCGCGACAGCCAAGGAGGACGATGTCCTGTTTCTCGACGTCAACGCGGCGGGTGCCGCAGACACGAGGGTGCCCGTGAGGGGCACCGCCGATCCGGACCGCGCGGGCGATGCCGTTCTGTCCCGCATTCTGGGTGTTCTCGACGACAGCAAGGCCGACGATATCGTGACGATCGACCTGCGCGGGAAGTCCGCGATGGCCGATCACATGGTGATCTGCTCGGGCCGCAGCGCGCGTCAGGTCTCTTCCATCGCCGACCGCCTGGTGGACACGCTCAAGCAGGATCTGGGCGTGCGCGCACGGGTCGAAGGGCAGGAGGCGGGCGACTGGGTGCTGATCGACGCCGGCGACGTGATCGTGCACGTCTTCCGTCCCGAGGTGCGCGAGTTCTACCAGCTCGAGAAGATGTGGCTGGAGCCCGCGGCGGCGGCCACCCGCGCCTGAGCGGGCCTTGCGTCTGACGATTCGCGCGGTGGGCCGGCTCCGCGCCGGCCCGGAGCGTGCGCTCATCGACGATTATATCGCGCGCGCCGGCAAGGCCGGACGACCGCTCGGCCTCGGCCCGGTCGAGGAGACCGAGGTCGAGGATCGCAAGGGCGGCGGTCCGGCGGCCGAAGCCACTCTCCTGACCCGGAAGCTCGCGCCCGGCACGTTCCGCGTCGCGCTCGACGAGCGCGGGCGCGCGCTCTCCTCGCGCGAAATGGCCGCACGGATCGCGCAATGGCGCGACGAGGGGCGCGGCGAGGTGGCGTTCCTCATCGGCGGCGCCGACGGGCTGGACCCGGCGCTGCGCAGCGGCGCCGATCTCGCGCTCTCCCTCGGGCCGATGGTCTGGCCGCACGCGCTGGCGCGGGT